>URFQ01000008.1 GCA_900547195.1 uncultured Butyricicoccus sp. | reverse complement strand
ATGTTATACGAAATCAGCGTCACGCTGCCTGTGATAAGCAGGCAGGCCAGGATGATACTCACGGCGGCAAAGCTCATAAACCCATTGAGGAAAATGTTATGTATCCCTTCCGCCCAGAAGTAACTAATCCCGGTTCTGCTGTTCCGGCGCTTCGGTTTCTTCGTTTGTTTGCTCATTTTCGACTTCCCCATCTGCGTTGTTTTCTTCCTTTTGCGGCGCCGCAGCGATCTCTTCCACCGAAGGGATGCCCACGCGCTTCTGGAACCGGTCTACCAGTTCGGCAAGCGACAGGTCATCCAGCGCATCACCCTTCCCTCGAGGTTCCGCAGGCGCTTCGGTTTCTTCCACGGGCCCGGGCAAGGCCGGCGCTTCTGCGGGCAGTTCCACAGCTTCGGGCGCCGCCCCTTCCGGCTGCACGGCAGCGGGTTCTTCCGCAGGCTCCTCTGTGACGGAGGCTTGCGCTCCCATTTCCAGCGTTTCCGCTTGCGGCACAGCTACCGCCTGCCCTTCCGTCAGGATTGCCTCCGGCAAAGGCGCGGCCTCCTGTGAGATTTCCTCCGCATCGTCCATCCCGTCTTCGCCGTCCGGCTCCTTCGGAGCAGGTTTGCGCAGCGTGAACCGGTCGAACAGCATAGCAAGCGGCGCGGCTGCCGGTTCTTCCTCCTCGTCAAGCCCGGCCTCGTCCTCTTCATAGTATTCGTCGTACTCATCGTCCGCAAAATAGCGGCCGGTCGCATCGCTGACGATCACGCCGTCGTCAATCATGATGACGCGCTTTTCGAACTCGTCAACCAGTTCCTTCTCATGCGTGACAATTAAAATCGTGGTGCCCAGCTCGTTGATCTTCTCGAACAGGGTCATCAGTTCATAGGAACGCACCGGATCCAGGTTTCCGGTCGGCTCGTCCGCGATGATCAGGCGCGGGTTGTTTACCAAAGCGCGCGCAATGGCGACACGCTGCTGTTCGCCGCCGGACAGTTCCAGCGGGCGGGTATCCGCCTTTTCCGCCAGGCCGACCAGATCCAGCACATAGGGCACGCGCTTTTTGATGGCGCGGTTATTTGCGCCCACGGCGCGCATGGCGAACGCAACGTTTTCATAAACCGTCTTTTTTTCAATCAGGCGGAAATCCTGGAACACAACGCCGAGCGTGCGGCGCAGATAGGGGATTTCGCGCTTTTTGATGGTGCTCATGTTATAGTTATTGACAACAATGCGTCCTGCCGTGGGACGCACCTCACCGGTGATCAACTTGATGAGGGTCGACTTGCCCGAGCCGGAAGGGCCGACCAGGAAAACGAACTCGCCTTCATCAATGCGCAGCGTCGCTCTTTTGACCGCACGAACCCCGTTGTCGTACTCCATGCTGACGTCGCTCATTCTTATCACGACTCTGTGAAACCTCCTTGCGCTGCGGGCCCTGCGTACAGCGGGAACCCTTGGGATACCTTCGGAAAGCGGCAAATCATCCCCATCAAAAAAAGATGTGGCATAGTGGCCGCTTTTCGGCCATTATACCACATCCAATTGAAAATTTCCAGAGTATTTCCCGGTTCAAAAAAATTTAATCTTTTCTCAAAGGCCCATAGAGTGCAGGAAATCCGACAGGAACCGCATTTTTCGCACAAATGTTTCCATTTTGTCATCAGTCCGGATCACCGGTTGTTATGCGCGCCCCTCTTCGCGGCTTTCCAGATACTTACGTACCATGAGCGCAACCTTGAACACAATCGCATGATCAAACTCGCGCAGGTCCAAGCCAGTCAGCTTCTTGATCTTTTCCAGGCGGTAGACCAGCGTATTGCGATGCACAAACAGCTTTCTGGAGGTTTCCGAAACGTTCAGGTTATTTTCGAAGAACTTTTGGATCGTATACAGGGTTTCCTGATCGAGCGAATCAATCGACCCCTTCTTGAAGACTTCGTTCAGGAACATCTCGCACAGGGTGGTTGGCAGCTGATAAATCAGGCGGCCAATGCCCAGGTTTTCAAAGCTGATGATGCTCTTTTCGGTGTCAAACACACCGCCGACCTCAATGGAAACCTGCGCCTCCTTGAAGGACTTGGCAATGTCCTTGAGCTGGGTGGAAATCGAACCGATACCGATAATGCACTTGATGAGCAGTTCAGAGTTCAGCGCGTCTTCAATCGATTTGGCCACCTTGGTCAGTTCGCGGATATCGCACGATACTTTGACCTCCTTGACCACAACAATATCTGTTTCGCTGATATGCAGCACGAAATCCTTTTGCTTGTCCGGGAACAGGCCGTTGATGACATCAATTGCAGCAACGTCCACGCGCTCCATCTGATGCACAAGGAAAACCACACGCGGCACATCGTTGCCAAAGTGCAGCTCGCGGGATTTGATATAAATATCACCCGGCAGGATATTATCCAAAATAATATTCTTGACGAAAGTCGCCTTATCATGCTTCTCATCGTACAGGGTCTTGATGTTGTTGATCGCAACCGCTCCAAGAGAGCAGACCGAACGCGCCAGCTCGTCCTCCCCCTGAACAAAGATCGCATACTCAAAACGGGTCGAGCGATCAGAGACCGAACGATAGGTATAGCCGCCGAAGCGGATCATATCTCCCGCATAACCAAGCTCGGTCACCGCGTCCTCGCGCATTTCGCCAATGCGCGGCAGGTCGGTGCACGCGATGACAGCGCCGGTCGCGTCGACAATACCGATGGTACGGTCAACCGTATCTTTCATTTGGAGAACAATAGACTGGAACAATCTGGAGGCCATTTCCGTCACCTTTCCTTTCAAGTCTTCTTCAAGTCATCTTTTTCGTCCTTGCGCGCCCATGTGCTGCGGGCGCGTGATAAATTCCACATGTTGTACAAGAATCAATCTCTTTTTCATGCTATTTGTAAAAATTATAACACAAAGCACAAGATTTTTGTACAAAATTTTTCGGGATTCTTTGTTAGTTTTTTAGCAATACCTCAAGGGTTTACAAGCTATCCATTTTCCTCCTCTGTGTTTCCTCGCGCGGCGGCGCGCAGCATGGAGACCTCTTCTTCGGTAAGTTCCCGGTATGTTCCGGGCGCAAGGCTTTCATCCAGCCGCAGCGGGCCAATGGACAGGCGCTTCAGGTGTGCGACATGCCCGCCTACCGCAGCAATCATGCGCTTGACCTGATGGTGCTTGCCTTCGCGCAGTGTGACCTCCACCCGAGCCACACCGCCCGCAGCGCCAAGGATAACGAGCTCCGCAGGCTTGCACAGCGTGCCATCGGCAAGCGTCAGCCCTTCCGCGAAGCGCTTTGGTGCGCTAAGTTCCAACCGTCCCTCCACCTCCGCAGCATATACCTTGTCCACATGCCGGCGCGGGGCTGTCAGCGCGTGCGCAAACGCGCCGTCGTCCGTAATGAGCAGCAGCCCTTCAGTGTCCTTGTCCAGACGGCCAACCGGGAACAGCACCGCACGTTCTTTTTCCGGGAACAGCGAGAGCACGGTTTCATGAAGGTTGTCCACCCGGGCGGAGACCACGCCGGGCGGCTTATTGAGCATATAGTAGCGGCCGATCCGCCAGCGCACCGGCGTGCCGGCAAGCGTGAGCTGATCTTCCGCCGGGGTGACTTTAATCGACGGGTCGCGGACGATTTGTCCGTTCACCGCAGCGCGGCCGGCACGGATCATCGCCCCAACTTCTTTTCGGCTGCCACAGCCAAGCGAGGACAGCGCTTTGTCCAAACGCTCCTTCGCCATTCGCATCCCCCCGTCTACTCTAGATAAATATAGAGTACCACTTTTTCGCAAATTGCACAATAGGTTTGGCGAAAAAAGCGAAAAATTTGAAGTTAAATTGGAGCTGTTTCGTCACTTTTTACCTTTTTTAATTTTAGTAAAAAAGGGCGGATTTGCGAAGTCTTTTCCGCAAAAACCGCCCTTTTTCTGCAATCCAACATTAATCCTGCTCTTTTTGATCAGGCCGTTCGGTCACGGCACGGATGAAGCCGTCCGTCTGCGCAGAACAGATGTCGGCGGCAATCAGGCGGTTCCGGTACAGCACCAAGCTGGCCGTGACGCCTTCCTCGCCGCTCGGGTCGTTACGCACCTCATAGACATACAGCGTCGCCTTGCGGCCCTTGTACTTCTCCAAATCCAGCCCCTGGGTTTTCTGCAGGGCGTTATACTCTTCATAGGCGGCGTCGAATTCATCAGGGATCCGTACATCGGTCTCGCTCTTCGGGGTCTCTGCGACCTCCCATCCATAGCTTTGCAAAAACTCCACCCGCGCCTCGTTGGTGGCCAGCTTTTGCGACAGGCTGGCCTCGGCCGCCACGCTCGCCGCCCCCGCCCCGCGTGCAGACAGCGCCGACACGCCCCAGATCACAGCCGCCAGCGCGAGCAGCCCGACCGCTGCTTTTTTCACCGTCAGCTTGGTTGCATATACGATCATTTCTGTTCCCTCCCATATCAGCCTTACTAATAGATATGGACGGGCGTTCCGTTTTAGAACCAGCCGCGGATACAAAAGGGACGGCCGCAGCCGTCCCTCTTTTCTTTTTAGTCCTTATTGAGCGCTTCCAAACGTGCCTTATTGTCCGCAATGACCTTTTCCTGCACCATCGGGGGCGCTTCGTCGTAACGCTCAAAGGTGGATTCGAACGAACCGCGGCCCTGAGTCATGGAACGCAGGGTAATCGCGTAATCGGTGGTCTCCGCCATGGGCACTTCCGCCAAAATCTCCTGCTGGCCGCCTTCGACCGGATTCATTCCCATGATGCGGCCGCGGCGCTTGTTCAAGTCACCGATAACATCGCCCATGTAGTTGTCCGGGACAACGACCTTCATCGAGCAGATGGGTTCCAGCAGAACCGGGGAAGCCTGCGGGATACCGGCCTTGTAGGCCAGGCGCGCCGCCATCTTGAAGGAAAGCTCGTTGGAGTCTACGTCGTGGTAGGAACCGTCGGTGAGGACTGCCTTCAGGCCAACGAGCGGATAGCCTGCCAGCACGCCGTGCTCCATGGCCTCGCGGATGCCCTTATCCACCGCCGGATGGAAGTTTTTCGGCACCGAACCGCCGAAGATCTTCTCTTCAAAGGCATAATCGCCCTCGGAATACGGCTCAAAGTCCATCTTCACGTGGCCATACTGGCCATGGCCGCCCGACTGTTTCTTATGTTTGCCTTCCACAGAGACCTTTTTGCGGATTTTCTCGCGGTAGGGCACAATCGGAGCCGACAGCTCGACATCCACGCCGAATTTGCTCTTCAGTTTAGAGCAGATGACGTCCAGATGGATGTCGCCCGCACCCGCGATGATCATCTGCTTGGTTTCCGGATTAAAGCTGGTCTCGAAGCTCGGGTCTTCATCGCGCAGCTTGGCAAGGCCGGTGGACATTTTTTCCTCGTTGCCCTTGGCCTTCGGCGCAATGCCCTGCGTATAGCACGGCTTCGCGATCTCGACGCCCTCCAGGGAAACCTTACGCACGGACATAGACAGGGTATCGTCGGTCTTGGTCGTGACAAGCTTTGCCACTGCGCCGATATCGCCGCAGCCGATTTCGTCCACCTCGGTCGTCTTTTTCCCGCAAACCGTATAAATATGCGCCATTTTCTCGTTTGCATCCGCGCGCTTATTGACCAGCGTCATATCGCGCTTAACCGTACCGGAGAATACCTTGAAGTAGGAGAAACGGCCATACTGATCAGCGACCGTCTTAAATATATACGCGCAGGTCGAGCCGTTCGGCGAGCAGGCAATCTCGTCAAGCTCGCCCTTTTCGTCCTCATACACCTCGGCAGGAGCTTCGTCGGGGGACGGCATGTAGTCGGCAATGCCCTTCAGCAGCGCATAGGAACCAATGCCGGTTGCAGCGGTGCCACAGAATACCGGCGCGATGACAAGGTCGCGCACGCCCTGACGGATGCCCGCAATCAGTTCTTCATCGGAGAACTCCTCGCCTGCAAAATAGCGCTCCATCAGATCCTCGCTGAGTTCCGCAATATTCTCGCACAGCGCCGCACGGTGCTGGTCGATGCGCTCAACCATGTTCTCGGGGATCGGGATTTCCACGCGCTTTGTGCCTTCCATCTTATACGCCTTGCGGATCACGCAGTCTACGATGCCGACCGTATCGCGGTTGCCCTCGAAAATCGGGACGACGATCGGGCATACCGAAACGCCGAACTGCTTCTGCAGCTTATGCAGCGAGGTATAATACTCGGAATTTTCCTCATCAATTTTCGAAATGTAGAACATACGCGGCATCTGGCGCTCCACAGCCTTTTTCCATGCCTTTTCGGTGCCGACGCCCGGGCCGGATTTGCCGGTTGCGACGATCAGCGCAGACTCCGCCACGCGCAGCGCATGCTTAACCTCGCTTTCAAAATCAAAGAAGCCCGGGGTATCCAGCAAATTGATTTTGCAGTCCTCCCAGGCAACCGGGGCGACTGCAGTGGAAATCGAAAACTGGCGCTTGACTTCCTCGGGGTCATAATCACAAACTGTATTGCCTTCCGGCACCTTGCCCACGCGCTCCGTCGCGCCGGAGGTAAACAGCAAGCTCTCAACCAGGGAGGTCTTGCCGTCGCCACCGTGGCCCATGACGCAGACATTTCTTAACTTATTCACCGGGTACGTTGCCATATTACACACTCTCCTGCTCGTTTTGTCCGAGAGCGTCTTGTGCAGAATGCCAAATCACGCATCTCTCTGTTCGTAATTATACACTAGAATCGCGCAAAATGCAAACACTATTTTTGTGAATCCTGACAGTCAGGTAAAAAAAAGAGGAAATGCTGCGCGAATTCACAGCATTTCCTCCAAACCCCGCAGGATTCGATCAATAGTTTCTGCGGCTCGTCAGCGAAAGGACGAACACCGGCACATACCACAGCAGCAGGTACAACAGCACATTTTTCGGTTCCACGGCTTCGGCCGCGCCCTTGAACGTCAGGTAGAACATGAGCAGCATGCCGCACACGCCGGCAATCGTACCAATCACCAGATTGGAACGCAGCGCGCCCACAAGCTTGTCCGCGGCCTGCTGCACCATCACATAGGGCATGGCGCCATCCTTGGACAGGATCGCGCATACGTGATCCTTTGCCGCATAGCGCGGGTCGACGACCTCCTGAATGCGCGACGGGTCGACCGCATCGGTCGTGCCATGCTTCATTTCGAACATGCTTTCGACCATGGCCGGCGAAATATTAAAATCCTGCGCCGCGATGACCGGACGCACCTTAATGCGGCCGAGCGCATGGATCGCGCCGTAAGTCTGCGCAGTGGGATGGTATGCGAGCGCGATTTCACCAGCAACCTGGCTGTTGATGACCACATACACGCCATTTTCCAGGCCGCTGGTATCCGGCTGCCGGATGCCGAGCTTGCCAAGGAAGGACGCGGTGCCGACAAGGACGCTGTCCGCGCCGATATCGGCCGACATGCCGCCGGATTCGTAATGGGTCACGTTGGACGCGCGCACCGGGCGGCCATACTGTTCGCGCAGGGATTCGCTGAGCACACGGCCAATCTCCAGCCCCTGCCCCGCGGTGACCGCAGACGCATAGGCAAGCAGTTTTTCCGCTGAATAGCTGCCAAAATTCCGGATTTCCTCCACCGTAATCGAGCCGGCCGGGAACAGGTCGCCATCCCGCAGGACAGCCTCCTTCACGCGGCGCAGGCGGTTTGCCTGCCGTGCGGAGGCGAGCGCCGCCCCCTCGGCCAGCAGCTTGCGGGACACATTGCGGTACGGTGCGCCGAATGCGCACAGGATGCCGAGCGGCGCCGAGATGGACAAAATAGCCGACAGCGCCCAGAAAAAGTTCTTGGGATCCCCCTTGCCGAACGACGAGACCGCGGCAAAGACGATACTTGCAAGGATGGCAAGCGGCGCATAGACGCGCTCAAAATAATCGATCTGGTCGGGACGCTCCATCTCGCGCAGGAAATCCGTATTGTCCCGCATTGGATATTTGACCGTGCGGCGGGTGTGATCCCGGCCGTCCTGATGGGCATACACGCCGGTGGGGCGGTCGCCGAGCATCGCAGCCTTATACGCGCGATAACGGCCGGACATGCGCGCCTTTTCCTCCTGCATCTGCGCAAACAGCAGGAGCATGCTGACCGAACAGTATGGCAGCCAGCCCGCCCACTTCATTGTGATGATGGTCATGCCATGTACGAGCGAGGCCACGAGAGACAGCACGACCAGCGATCCGCGGTCGGCCCGGAATTTCATCAGGTTATAAACGCCGTTCCCGACCACGTCAAGCCCGGCGAACATGGCCACAAACTGCAGCAGCATCAAGCTCATAATGGTCAGATACGGATGCTGCGCATACTGGAGCGCAGCAGGCATCGGCAGGCCTACGCCGCTGCCGACCGTGATATAAAGAGCAAGCAGGCTCAATATGAATACAAACATACTGCGGCGCGCCAAATTTTTAGCGCGCTTTTTGCAATAGCGCTGCGCCTGACGCGGATCGCGAATTTCAATGTCGTCCTCACGATCCCGCGCGCGCTCTTCCTCAAGGCGGCGTTCCTTTTCCAGGCGTCTGCGCTCACGGCGGCTAAGTTTTTCTTCCTTTTCCGCCTCTTCGGTCATGGCAGCCAGGCGGCGCGCCTGCTTTTCCGCCGCATCGCGCAGCGCCTGGTCCACTTCGCGCGGATCGGCGCCCGGCACGCGCGGGATGCGCCCGCTGACCTGCGAGACCCGGCCGCCCTGCTGCGGGATATGGCCCGTCTGCGGAATGCGGCCGGTGCCCTGCGGGATACGCGCCGTGCCCTGCGGCACGCGCGGGATCGCGCCGGTTTTCTGGCTGGCCGCACGCTGGCCGTTCACACGCGGCATCGGCGCGGTACGCTGCGAAATACGCGCAGTGCCCTGGGCCTGCGGGCGCGCCCCCGGACGGCCTCCCCTTGTTGTCTGATCAACCACGCCGCTGACCTCGGCAATAATGTCGTTCAGATTGTATTCTCCGGACGGCCGGGCAGAGCCCTGGGGCTGCACAGGCTTTTCCGGGGCAGCCGCCTTTCTGGGCGGCTCCGGCTTCTCGTCGCCGATCATCTTGCGGATTTCGGACAGTTCCTGTGTGTCCATCAATTTATCATTCATGTTTGCTCTCCTTTCCCGTCAATCCTGCGGCGCACGGCCTCATACAGCAACACAGCCGCCGCATTGGATGCGTTCAGGGAATTCACCCTGCCCCGCATCGGGATACTCACAATGAAATCACACTTTTCACGCACCAGACGGCTGACGCCGCTGCCCTCCGAGCCGATCACAAGCGCCGTTGCGCCCGCAAAGCCGGCCTTGTACAAATCGACCGTGCCGTCGGCCTCTGCGCCGTATACCCAGACGCCGCGCGCTTTCAGTTCGTCCAGCGCGGCGGCAAGATTGGTCGCTTTATGCACCAGAATGTGCTCAATCGCGCCCGCGGATGCGCGCGCCACCACAGCGGTCAGCCCGGCGGCGCGCCGCTTGGGGATGATGACGCCGTGCGCGCCTGCCGCCTCGGCCGAGCGCAGGATCGCGCCCAAATTGTGCGGGTCTTCGATGCCGTCGCATACGACAAACAGCGGGGCCTCGCCCTTTGCTTCCGCAGCTGCGAACAGGTCGTCGAGGGCGGCGTATTCGTGTGCCGCCGCCTGCGCAATGACGCCCTGATGATTGCCGGTGCGGCTCATGCCGTCGAGCTTGCGCCGGTCGCACCGGATCACCGGCACGCCTGCGGCTTTCGCCAGCGCAATCACGCCGCCCATACGTCCGTGCGCGCCCTCGGCCACAAACAGTTTGTCCACGGTGCGCCCGGATTTGAGCAATTCGGACACGGCATTGCGGCCCTCGACGAGCGTAGTCTCGTCGCTGTCCTCCGCCGCGGGGCGGCGGCGCGGCTTTTTGTCTCTATCGTTCATATGTTCCACTCCGTATTTCTGAGATACCAATACAGAATGTATTATATCACAACCACTATTCCCCATACAATGCGGCGCGGCAAAAAAATCGCTTTCCGTCGGGAAATATCCGAACGCAAAGCCGCGCCCGGCGCACGTCTTGTGCACTGGGCGCGGAGGGATGCCTTTGGGAATCAGTCGTTAAAAAACTTGGCGTGAATGGCCTTCACCGCTTTGTCGGAATCCTCCTCGTTGATCAGGACGGAAATTTTAATCTCCGAGGTGGAGATCATGCGGATGTTGATCCCGGCGGAAGCGAGCGCCTCGAACATCCTGGCCGCAACGCCCGCATTGGACGCCATGCCCGCACCGACGATGGAAACCTTGGCAACCGATGTGTTGACCGAAACAGCCTCGAAGCCCAGGTTATCCTGATTCGCGCGCAGCACGCGCTCCGCCTCTTCGGCGGCGCTCTGCGGGATGGTGAACGAAATGGATTTCTGGTTGTTCTTGCCGACCGACTGCAGGATAATATCGACATTGATCTTGTGCTTGGCGAGCAGCGAGAAAACGCGGAACGCAACGCCCGGCTCATCGGGCAGGTTGATAATCGCAACGCGGGCACAGTTATTATCACGGGCAACGCCGCTTACATTCATTTTCTCCATTGTGGAACCCTCCTTGACTTTGGTACCCGGATTGCGGGTAAAGCTGGAGACAACCTCCAGGTCAACATTGTACTTCTTCGCCATCTCAACCGAGCGGTTGTGCAGCACCTGCGCGCCCAGGCTGGCCAGTTCGAGCATCTCGTCGTAAGTAATGGCCGCGAGCTTGCGCGCGTCCGGGACCAGACGCGGGTCCGCGGTATAAACGCCGTCCACGTCGGTGTAAATCTGGCACAGGTCGGCGCCGAGCGACGCCGCGATGGCAACTGCGGTGGTGTCCGAGCCGCCGCGGCCGAGCGTGGTTACGTCGTCCTGCTTGTTGATGCCCTGGAAGCCCGCCACAATGACGATGCGGTTGCGGTCCAGCTCCGAGCGGATGCGCTCCGCGGTAACCTTGCGGATGCGCGCCTCGGAATAATTGATATCGGTTTCAATGCCCGCCTGCCAGCCGGTCAGGGAAATAACCGGATAACCGAGCTTCTGGATGGCCATCGCAAGCAGCGACATGGAAATCATCTCGCCGGTGGACAGCAGCACATCCATCTCGCGCTTGGACGGGCGGTCGTTGATCTCCGCAGCCTTGGCGATCAGGTCGTCGGTCGTGTCGCCCTGTGCGGAAACCACGACAACCACCTGATTGCCCTCTTTATAGGCCGAGGTTGCAATATCGGCTACGTTGAAGATGCGTTCGGTATTGGCCACCGACGTGCCGCCGAACTTCTGAACGATAAGACTCATTTTCTTGTTTTCCTCCTTGTATCCCCCACCGGGGAGCATGCAAAGGGGTCCCCTTTACACATAAATCAAAAAAACGGGACGGCGCCGTGCCGCGCGTTGCCTTATGCCTCGCAGACGACCGCGCCCACCTCGTCGCACACCAGCCGAATGGGCTTCCAGTGCGGAAAGTGCTGTTCGCAGTACATCTGCGCGCGGGACAGGTACGTTTTGTCATGGGACGCGACCACCGCGATAATGGACGGCCCCGCGCCCGAGATAAACGCGCCGAGCGCGCCCATGGCTTTCGCCGCGTGCATCACCTCGCGCCCATCCGGGATGAGGTCAAAGCGATAAGGCTGGTGCAGGCAGTCGCCAACCGCCACGCCGAGGTTTTCCAGCTTGCCGGTCGTGAGGCTGCCCGCAAGCAGCGCTGCACGCGCCAGGTTAAACACCGCGTCGTGGTGCGCAATGGCCTGCGGCAGGGCCGCGCGCGCCTTTTCGGTGGACAGCTCAAAATCCGGGATGAAGGTGATGAAATCGACCTGCCCGTTCATCGGCACGCGGACGCTCCACACCTTGCCGTATTCCAGCAGCGCCACACAAAAGCCGCCCAAAATGGCCGGGGTGGAATTGTCCGGATGGCCTTCAATGGACGCTGCGAGATCAATGATGTTCTCGCGGTCGAGCGGGTTTCCGAGCAGCGCGTTTGCGCCGAGGATTCCCGCCACCGTGCATGCCGAGGACGAGCCGAGGCCGCGCGTCTGCGGGATGGCGCACTCCTCAATGATTTTCATGCCTTTGAGCGGTTTGCCGCAGATGTCATACACCTTTTTGGCGCACTGGTAGATCAGGTTGGTCTCGTCGGTGGGCACCGGCTCGCCCGAGACCTCCGTGATTTCGATGCGGTCGGATTCCTCCATCCGGATGATATTGTACAGGTTCAGCGCAATGCCGATGGAATCATAGCCGGAGCCCATGTTTGCGCTTGTCGCCGGGACTTTTACCTGAATCATTCTATTCTCCTATATTACAGAACGCGCATCCGCGCTGCCGCGCCGGCAAACTTTGCCGCAGCCTCGTCCGTGGTCATCGCCTGCGTGATGACGGCGTCCTTTCCAGCCTCGCGGACATACCACTTGCTCGAAAGCGTGCCAATCGGGCACAGCAGGCGCTTGGAGCCGTCGCCCCACGCGATCGGGCGGCGTTTGCCGGCGTGCGCCAGCGCGTCCAGCATATCGGCAACCACAGCCGAAGCGGTTGCCAGCTTGCCCGCGCCCTTGCCGTAGAACATCACGTCGCCGGTCGCGTTGCCGTCGATCATGATGGCGTTGAACACGTCCTCCACCGCTGCCAGCGGATGCCCCTTCGGGATGAGGTGCGGCGCGACATAGGCATACGCAGTGCCGTCCGCATTGCGAACCGCACGGCCGATCAGCTTAATCACATAGCCGAGCTGCGCGGCTGCTTCCACATCCGCAAGGGTGATTTTGGTAATGCCCTCGCAGGAAACCGCGTCCGGGTCGAACTTGTCGCCGAACGCCAGATCGGACAGGATGCAGATCTTGCGGCAGGCGTCGTGCCCTTCAATGTCCGCCGTAGGGTCCTTCTCCGCGTAGCCGTTCGCCTGCGCCTGCTTCAGCGCGTCCTCGAAGGAAACGCCCTTCTTAATCATCTCTGTAAGGATATAGTTGGTAGTGCCGTTCAGGATGCCGCGGATTTCATTGAATTCGTTCGCCGCCAGGCACTGGATCATCGGACGGATCACCGGGATGCCGCCGCCGACCGAAGCCTCGAACAAATAGTTGACGTTCATTTCCTCCGCAATGGCGAGCAGCTCTTCGCCTTTCGTGGCCACCAGCTCCTTGTTGGAGGTGCAGACGCTTTTGCCCGCTTTCAGGCAGCGCTTGGTGAACTCATAAGCTGCGCCCACGCCGCCCATGACCTCGGCGACAATCGTGACCTCGGGGTCGTTTTCGATGACCGAAAAATCGGAGACAAACTTATTGCCGTAGGGCAGATGGGAAAAATCGCGCAGGTCGAGCACATACTTGACCTCGACCGGCTCGCCGGCCGCCTTTGCGATCTTGGCCGCATTCATTTCAAATACTTCATAAACGCCTGAACCCACCGTACCGTGGCCCATCACTGCTACTTTTGCCATATGTATTTCCTCCAAATGTGTGTTATTCGCTGGCCAGAATGACCACGCGGAGCACGCCGTCCAGCGCCTGCGCGCGTTCCATCAGGGATTCCACCGTGCATTTCATCTCCGCCGTACGCGCCGCGATGGTCACCGCAGCCTGCCCGCCGATTGGGATGGACTGATTGATCGTCAGCACGTTTGCGCCCACGCGGGCGAACAGGCTGAGGATATTCGAAAGCACGCCCGGGCGGTCGCTCAGCATCAGATGGAAGTTGATGGTGCGGTTGTGCGCCGCCTCATAAAAAGGACGGATGCCATCCTTATATTTGTAGTACGCGCTGCGGGACAGGCCAACGCTCTGCGCCGCCTCGCTCGCTGTCTTGACCCTGCCGGTGTGGAGCGCGGCATTGGCCTTGACAACCTTCCGAAAAACCTCGGGCAGAAGCGTCCGCTCTACCAGATAATATTTGGTATCTGTATCCATTCCTTCTGTCCTCCTGACAAATACAGATGTCTTTCAAGCTTTACTATCGTACCATAGCTTGCCGGACAATGCAAGTGTCAATTTGCTAAAAACGTATACTTTTCCGGCGGATCTTTGTGCACTTTGCTTTTTCCAACCGGGAACCGGCCCATCCTTCCATTTTTCCGCACCTATTTACAAAAAAATTCTCTTATTTCCGGCGTTTTTTGCGTATTCCTGCCATAAAGCATGCCGTTTTTACGCGCGGCATCCGGCAATTTGCAGCTCCGGCTTGTCTGACGCATAAAAGTATGCTATAATAGCCCAAATACGTGCGGTTCTGCGCGGGGTCCGTTTGGATTTCCGCGCCTTTTCCGTCCCGCAGCAGATGACCCGCCGTCGCCCCGGTCAGCGCGCGGCGCACAGCATTCCACGCTGGACGGCCACCGCACCACCCGAGAGAGGAAAGAAAAAACCTATGAAAAACTCATTACAGAACGGAACGTTTTCCAGCAAGCTTGGCTTTATCCTGGCCGCGGTCGGTTCCGCCGTCGGCATGGGCAACATCTGGATGTTCCCTTACCGCACCGGCCAGTATGGCGGCGCGGCGTTCCTAATCCCCTACTGCCTGTTCGTTGTGCTGTTCGGCATTATCGGCCTGTCGGGTGAATTTGCTTTCGGCCGCCTGACCGGTACCGGCCCGATTGGCTCCTACGACTACGCAATGCGTTCGCGCGGCAAAAAGGGCGGCAGGCTTCTCGGGGCAATCCCGCTGTTCGGGTCGCTCGGCATCGCGATCGGCTATTCGGTCATTGTCGGCTGGGTGCTGCGCACCTTGTTCGGCAACATCATGGGCACGTTGATGACAACCGAACCCGAAACCTTTTTTGCGCAAATGACCGGCCCCTTTGGCAGCGTGCCCTGGCATCTGGCGGTCATCCTAATCACGGTCGTGATTTTGGTTGGTGGTATCTCATCGGGGATTGAAAAGGTCAACAAGGTGATGATGCCGACCTTTTTTCTGTTGTTCCTGGTCATTGCCGTGCGCGTAGCCTTCTTGCCCGGCGCACTGGACGGCTACCGGTATCTGCTCGTCCCCGACTGGTCCTACCTTGCGAATCTGGACACTTGGATCATGGCCATGGGGCAGGCGTTCTTTTCGCTGTCGGTGACCGGTTCCGGCATGATCATTTACGGCTCGTATCTGAGCAAAAAGGAGAACATCCTGCACTCGGCCGGCCTGACCGCCCTGCTGGACACCTGTGCGGCCATGGTGGCGGGCTTTGCCATCCTGCCGGCCGTCTTCGCATTCGGCCTTGACCCGGCTTCGGGCCCCCCGCTGATGTTCCATATCCTGCCCCGCGTCTTCCAGCAGATGCCCGCCGGACGTTTGTTCGCGGTGCTGTTCTTCTTATCGGTTCTGTTCGCAGGCATCACGTCGCTTGCAAACATGTTTGAAGTTTGTGCAGAGGCGGCGCAACGCCATTTGAAGCTTGGCCGCACCTATGCGGTCCTGCTGGTCGGTGCGGTGGCATTCGCGGCCGGCCTGTTCATCGAGGAGGAAGCCAAGCTCGGCAGCTGGATGGATGCGATCACGATCTATGTCGTGCCGATCGGCGCGGTGCTGGGTGCGGCGATGATTTTCTGGGTGCTCGGCTTGCCGTCCATCAAGAAGGAACTCCAGACCGGCCGCGACAAGCCCATCGGCAAGGTATTCGATTTCTTCGCCAAATATGTCTATGTGCCGCTTGCGGCGGCAGTCGTCATCCTTGGCATCCTCAAGGGCGGCATCGGTTAAAATCTTATAGCATGCAAAAGCGGAACGGGGCGAAACCGTTCCGCTTTTTGTCGAAAGAAAACTCCACGGCTTCCCGTGGAGTTTTTGTTTTTAGTGCGGCAGATCCTCGTCTGAAGTCTCGCCGTTCAATACTGGCGCGGAATCCTCCACACCTGCGGGCGATTGCTTCAGTTCTTCCGCGGTCGCAGCGTTTTCGATCTTATCCGGCACAGTCTCGCCGTTGAATACCTTCACAAAGGTTTCGCCGTCCATGGTCTCGTTGCGCAGCAGGTATTCCGCCACATCATGGAGCGGCCGGTCGTTCTCGGTCAGAATTTTCAGGCAGCGCTGATAGGCTTCGTCGATGATGCGGTGCACTTCCGCGTCAATTTCCGCCGCCTTATCCTCAGAATAACTGTGGGTCGCGCCAAAGTCGCGGCCAAGGAACACTTCGCCGTCCCCGCCGTAGTCAATGGCGCCAATCCTGTCGCTCATGCCGTAATTGACAACCATCGCGCGCGCCATCGCGGTCGCCTGGCGAATATCGCCCGATGCGCCGGTCGTGATTTCGTCAAAAATCAGCTTCTCAGCGACCCGGCCGCCCAGCGCGGTCACAATGCTGTCTTCAAAGTAGCTCTTGGTCTCCAGGCCGCCCTCTTCCTGTGGACGCCACATGGTAAAGCCGCCGGCTCCGCCGCGCGGGATGATGGTGATATAGTGGATGGGGTCGAGCGTGCCGAGCGCATGATGCGCCACCGCATGTCCGGCCTCATGATAAGCCACAATCCGCTTTTTCTTCTCGCTGACCACGCGGCTCTTCTTTTCCGGGCCCATTTCAACTTTGAGGAGGGCTTCCTCGATTTCGTCGTTGGTGATCAGCTTCTTGTTGCGGCGTGCCGCGAGCAGCGCGGCCTCATTGAGCAGATTTTCAAGATCCGCGCCGGTCATGCCGACCGTACCCTTGGCGATGGAATCGAAGTTCACATCCGGGTCAAACTGCTTGTTGCGCGCATGGACGCGCAGAATCTGCTCGCGTCCCTTGACGTCGGGCGCGCCCACATAAACCTGCCGGTCAAAGCGGCCGGGACGCAGCAGCGCGCGGTCGAGGATGTCCGGGCGGTTGGTGGCCGCGATGATGATGACGCCTTCGTTTGCCCCAAAACCGTCCATCTCGACGAGCAGCTGGTTGAGCGTTTGCTCGCGTTCGTCATGGCCGCCGCCAAGGCCGGCGCCGCGCTGGCGGCCGACCGCGTCAATCTCATCGATGAACACAATTGCCGGGGAATTTTTCTTGGCCTGCTCAAACAGGTCGCGCACGCGCGATGCGCCGACGCCGACATACAGTTCGACGAAATCCGAGCCCGAAATGGACAGGAACGGCACGCCGGCCTCGCCCGCAACCGCTTTGGCGATCAGGGTCTTGCCGGTGCCCGGAGGGCCGACCAGCAGCACGCCCTTGGGGATACGCGCGCCGAGCTGGACAAACTTCTGCGGGTTTTTGAGGAACTCGACAATCTCCTGCAGCTCGGCCTTTTCTTCATCCGCACCCGCCACGTCGTTGAACGTCACCTTGCGCTTATCATCCTGCGCAAGCTTGGCGCGCGCGCGCCCGAACTGCATCGGGCCGCGGCCGCCGCCGTCCTGCTTATTCATCATGAAATACCAGAACAGGCCCATCAGGACAATGATAATCAGGTACGGCACCAGGTTGACCCACCACGGGATTTCGCGGGTGGTGAAATCATATTCCTGCAACGTGCCGGCTTCCTTCTGGGCGCGGATAATATCGCCCAGATCCGAGCGGAACCAGTCCACACTGGACAGCGTGTACTGGAACTGCGTGCCGTCCTTGAGCCTCGCGTGCAGCACATTGTCATCCACCGAGAACTGCGTAATCTCGCCGTTTTCAAAATAATCGACCACGTCCGAGTATGCCAACTGGGTGGACTTCGTATCCTGGCTGAGCGCTGCGGTCGCGGCCGCGAGCAGCACAAGCAGGATCAGAAGATAAAGGCCGAAGCCTTTCATTTTACCTTTCAATAGGGGACACCTTCCTTTTTCTCAGCCCTCGGCTCCGGCTCAGCCGCCGTAAACCTCGGGCTTTAAAATGCCAATATACGGCAGGTTGCGGTATTTTTCCGCATAATCAAGGCCATAGCCCACGACGAACTCGTCCGGGATTTCAAAGCCCAGATAATCAATGGGGACTTCCACCTTATGGCGCTCCGGCTTGGAAAGCAGGGTGCACAGGCGGATGGAATTGGCGCCGCGCGCTTCCAGCACCTTCATGAGATAGCTGAGCGTGACACCGCTGTCCAGGATATCCTCGACAATAATCAGGTCACGGCCTTCAATCTTCTGGCCGATATCCTTGATGATCTGCACCTCGCCGCTGGTTTTGGTGCCCTGGCCGTAGCTGGATACCACCATAAAGTCCACGTTGCAGGCCGTATCAATCTTGCGTGTCAGGTCGGCCATAAACACATAGCTGCCTTTCAGGACGCTGACGATCAAGGGGTTTTTGCCCTCGTAATCCTCCGTAATGCGCGCGCCAAGCTCAGCGACCTTGTCCATAAGCTGCTGTTCGGTAAACAGGATTTTCTTAATGTCGTTTTTCATATCTCATATTACCCCTCGAATCGAATCTCTAAGACGCCGCCCTCCCGCGGGGTGCGGCTAATATCCATCCCGACCGACTGTACGGCAACCACACCGTACCGGTCGGCCAGCACCGCGAGCCGGTCGCGCTGCGTGCCCGGGATTTTCCGGTCAATCAGGATTTTCTTTAATGTTTTGCTGCCCCCGTTTTCCGTCAGCCGCAGTCGGTCTCCGGTGCGGCGTGTACGCAAAACGAAAGTAGGTATGTCTATTGTATCACAACCGGCGTAAAAAGTATTGAATGATTTGTAAAAAACCTGATCTTTTTGCACGGCCCGCACCGAAACCCGCGCCGCGCCCGCGCCGAGCGTCCCTTCAAACGGGATTTTCACCGGAACGCTCGCGTAATCCACCTTGAAAGCGCTGTTTTTTGGCTCAATTTTCAGAAGATGGTATTCCCGCCGGGCGATAACGCCTCCGGGCAGGTCGGCATGCGCCGCCGGGTTGGCGCTCGCAAGCAGCGCTTCCAGCGCCGCCACATGGCGCGCCGTAAAATTATGCAGCGGCATCCCCGTGCTTTCGCACAGCAGCCGCAGCGCCCGTGACCGAAGCGCCGCAGGGGCGGCCGCAAGCGTTTGCACATCCCAGCCGCCATTTTGCGCCGCCTGTCCGAGCAGCGCTTTGGCCCGGCCGTCCAGATACGCGCGGTCGGCGCGCAGCCGCGCCGCCAGCCCGGCCGCCGCGGCCGCCGCTTTCGGGTTCAGCGTTTTGAGCACCGGAACAGCCTCGTGCCGGATGCGGTTACGGGTATAATCCC
The DNA here is from genome assembly GCA_900547195.1 of uncultured Butyricicoccus sp. Classification (GTDB taxonomy): domain Bacteria; phylum Bacillota; class Clostridia; order Oscillospirales; family Butyricicoccaceae; genus Butyricicoccus_B. The sequence continues at coordinate 28,809 of URFQ01000008.1, read as the reverse complement.
GTTCCAGATTGGTGCTGTCGGTCACAAAGCCCTGCCCCCGCGCCGCGAGAAAAGCCTCGACTTCTTCCCGCGTACAGGTGATGAGCGGCCGGACAATGCCGTCCCGCACAGGCGGGATGCCGGCCAGACCATCCAGTCCGGTTCCGCGCGCGAGGTGGAACAGCATGGTTTCCAGGTTGTCGTCCGCCGTGTGCGCGGTCGCGGTTTTGCTTCCTCCGGCGGTTTCCCGGAAAAAAGCATACCGCAGCGCGCGCGCCGCTGTTTCCACGCTTTCGTGTGTTTCGCGCGCATAGGCCGCCGCGTCCACGCGCCGCACGGACAGCCGGACGCCTTTTTGTGCGCACAGCTCCCGGCAGAACCGTTCGTCGCGGTCGGCCTCGCCGCCGCGCAGGCCATGGTGCAGATGGCACGCCCGCACCGGATAGCCCAGCTCTCTCAGGCTGAGCAGCAGCGCGACCGAATCCGCGCCGCCCGACAGCGCGACGAGCACCGGCTCGCCGGGCTTCAGCATGCCATATTCCGCAATGGTCTGCTGTATTTTTCGCAAAAATTTATCCATGGACACGATCCTGGCTGGAGAACGTCGTGTATTGGCCAATCCATTGCAGATTCACCGACCCGGTCGCGCCGTGGCGGTTTTTGGCAATGATAATTTCAGCCACATTCTTCTGCTCGCTGTCTTCATTATAATAGTCGTCGCGGTAGATAAACATGACAATGTCGGCGTCCTGCTCGATGGCGCCGGATTCACGCAGGTCGGAAAGCATGGGCTTTTTATCCGCGCGCTGCTCGGCCGCACGCGAAAGCTGCGACAGGCATACCACCGGGACGTTCAATTCCTTCGCCATAATCTTGAGCGCGCGGGAAATCTCCGCGACCTCCTGCGTACGGTTGTCGCTCCGCCGGCCGCCCGATTGCATGAGCTGCAAATAGTCGATTACGATCAGGCCCAGCCCGTCGCCCAGGCGGCGGCATTTGGCCTTGATCTCCGCCACCGTAATTGCTGGATTGTCATCCACATAAATGCGCGTTTTGGCGAGCACGTTGGTCGCGCGCGCAATTTTGATCCAATCCTCCTCGGCAAGGTTGCCGGTTTTGAGTTTCTGCGATTCAATGAGCGCCTCGCTTGCAAGGAAACGGGACGCGAGCTGATCCTTACTCATTTCGAGCTGGAATACCACCACGTCCTTTTTGCTGGCCTTCGCGGCGTTGAGCGCAATATTGAGCGCAAACGCCGTCTTGCCCATGCCGGGACGCGCCGCGACGAGAATCAGGTCGGATTTGTTGAGGCCGGTAAGCGCGTGGTCGAGGTCGCGGAACCCGGTTGAAATGCCCGGGATGTCGCTGTCCGAACGGCTGCGCTCGTCGAGCTGCGCGTACAGATCCATAATGACGGTTTTGAGGTGGCTAAGCCCTTTGATTTCGCGGCCCTGCCGGACATTGTAAATCTTCTGCTCGGCCAGCTCCGCGATATCGGCCGCCGTGCCGCCGCCTTCAAACGCCAGCTTTTCAATCTCCGCGCCCGCCTGCGCAATCGCGCGCAGCATGCTTTTATCGCGCACAATGGCCGCGTATTCCCGCACGCCCGCCGCAGTCGGCGTGACGTCCATCAGCTGCATGAGATAAGCGCGGCCACCCGCGTCGTCATACAGGCCCGCGCTCTTCAGCTGGTCAAGCACGGTGACCGCGTCAATGCGCATCGCGTTGTTGAACATCGAATAAATGGTTTCGAAGATGCGCCGGTTTTCTTCGGTGTAGAAGTCATCCGGCCGAAGCTGCTCGATCACCACCGGAATGCATTCCGGGTCGATCAGCATGGAGCCGATGACCGCCTGTTCGGCTTCCGCGCTCTGCGGCAGCTGCCGCGCCAGAAGTTCGTCCATGCGTTCCCCTTTCCTGAAAAACAGGAATGGGCGCAAAGCCCATTCCCGAGTTGTTTTCCATTACGCTTCCACGACCTGCACGTGGATTTCACCCGCGATTTCAGTATACAGCTTGGCTTTGACGAGATAAGTGCCAAAGGCCTTGATCTGCTCGTCAAGGACGATCTTGTTTTTCGCAACTTCGATGCCGTGCTGGGCTTTAAGCGCCTCGGAAATTTCCTTGGCAGTGACGGCGCCGAACAGGCGGCCGCCCGCACCGCCCTTGGCCTTGATCTCCACCTTAAGATCCTTCAGCTTTGCAGCGATGTCGCGCGCATTCTGCTGCTCCAGTGCAACGCGGCGCGCCTGCGCCTCGTCCGCCTGACGCTTCAAATTCAGATTGTCGGCGGTCGCGAGTTCGGCCAGGCCACGCGGCAGCAGAAAATTGCGGCCGTAGCCTTCGCTGACCTCGAGAAGGTCGCCCTTCTTGCCCTTGCCCTTGACATCCGCCTTTAAAATTACCTTCATGATAGTTTTCCTCCAAACAAAATTATGATATCCAAAATTATACTTTTTCAGGCCGGCCGTTTTCGGCCAGGTATTCGCTGACTGCATCCAGAATGCGCGGCTCGGCTTCTTCCATCTCCACGCCGCGCAGCTGTGCGCCCGCAGCCGTAATGTTGCCGCCGCCGCCGAGCTTTTCCATGACGATCTGCACATTGATTTGGCCAAGCGACCGGGCGGACACAATCGTATCCTCGCCCTGCCGGAACGCCACGATGCTCGCACGCACGCCGATAATGTTCAGAAGCGAGTCGGCCGCCTGCGCGGCCAGCACGCGGTCGGGGATCTCTTCCCCGGAAATGGCCAGGATGACGCCGCCGCCGCAGTCGCGCGCGGACGAAATAATCCTCTGGCACATCATGTACTCGTGGAACGTGGACTGAAACAGCTTTTTCACCTCGACCATCTCCGCGCCCGCGCGCTTGAGATAGGCCGCCGCCTCAAAGGTGCGCACGCCGGTTTTGATCGAAAAGCCCTTGGTGTCCAGATAAATGCCTGCAAGCAGGCACTCAGCCTCTTCGCGCTGGATTTCGCTGGTCTGCACCATGTATTGCAGCAGCTCGCTGACCAGTTCGGAGGCCGACGAAGCATACGGCTCGTGCAGGTTGAGCGCAAAATTTTCGATATAGCTTGCCGCGCGGCGGTGATGATCGATGACCGCCACCTTATTGATGGACTCCAGCAGCGGCGGGGACTCGACATAGTCCGGCCGGTTGGTGTCCACGACAATGAGCAGCGTGTTGTAGTCGGACGCGACCATGGCTTCGTCCGGTTCGATAAACAGGTCCGCGTTGCCCTCTATCGCCTCCATCTTGTCGATGAGTTCGCGCGCAAGCGTGCGGTCCTTACGCACTACAACACGCACCGGTTTGCCGTGCACGCGCGCGGCGCAGGCCATGCCGACCGCAGCGCCCACCGAGTCCATATCGCTCGACTGATGGCCCATGATCATGACCTGCGACGAGTCGCGGATGAGCTGCATCAGGGCATTGGCAACCACGCGCGACTTGACCTTGGTGCGCTTTTCCAGCTCCTTGGACAGGCCGCCGAAAAATTCAAAGTTATACTTAGTCTTAATGACCGCCTGGTCGCCGCCGCGGGAAAGCGCCATGTCCAGCGCCACGCAGGCAAAGCGATAACATTCCGCGAAGGTCTCCCCCTCTTTGCCGATGCCGATGGACAGCGTCGCGACCACGCCCGAACGGCTTTGAATGGAGCGCACATCGTCCAGGACGCTAAATTTTTTTGCGGCCAGCTTGCTGAGGTCGCCGCTTTCGAGTACAAAGATGTACTTATCGCGGTCATATTTGCGTAGCAGTGAGCGGCTGTCCTGCGCCCACTGGGCAATTTTGCGGTCAATTTCGGCGAGGATGCTGGATTTTTCCGAGTCGGTTGCATTTTTGGTCAGCTCCTCGTAGTTGTCGATCGAGATAATCGACACAATGGGGCGGCTGAGCGTGTAGCGGTCGCGGCAGTGGATGTACTCGGTGCAGGGCACAAAGTACAGCACGAGCAGCACCTCGTCCACATCCTTTTCCGTCATCAGGCTACCGTAAACCCAGAAAAAGTTTTTCTCAATCTGGAGTTCGCCCGGGTACTGGCTCTTCCCTTCGGCCAGCCAGTGGGTGTCGAAATCGGGCGCGAGGTCATGGAAATGCTCATTCGGGGCACAGTCCCAGTGGCCGGTGGCCTCGCAGAAGGAATCGTTCGCCCACAGGATGTCGTTTGTGGACGCGCGCACAATGATGGTCGGCAGCGGAAAATCGATAATGGACGATCGCGAAGAATGCCCGGCGTCCAGCGTCACCCCCTGCAAATACCGCATCATTTCCCGGCGGCGGGATTTTTCCCTTTGCCGGTAAATAAAGTACATCAGCAGACAGACCGCCACACCGATTGCAGCCATAACGGGGGAAACATAGGCACAGGACAGGGCAAACAGCAGGAATATCGCAAAATAGAAGTGATAGCCCGGCTGTATCATTCTCTTAAGCTTCTTGTCCAAAAGGCCCGCACCTCCTATACAGACAAATTTACAAATTACAGTATAGCATTTTGCCCCCTTTAACGCAAGCGCAATGTGAGCTTTCCCAAAAAACTGCCGTTTTCTTCACACCTCTTGCACAGCATCGTGCTTTTATGCTATGGTAAAAGCAGCAAACAAAAAGGAGGAGACGAACATGCAGTTTCGTTTTGCACACAATAATTTCAACGTCCGCGACCTGAACCGTTCCCTGGCTTTTTATCAGGAAGCGCTCGGCCTGGCCGAGTGCCGCCGCATTGAAGCGCCCGACGGCTCTTTTATCATCGTATACCTGTCCGATGGCGCGACCGGGCATCTGCTGGAGCTGACCTGGCTGCGCGACTGGGACCGCGCCTACAACCTCGGTGATAACGAGTTCCATCTGGCGCTGCGCGTGGATGATTTCGAGGCCGCGCACGCAAAGCATCAGCAGATGGGCTGCATCTGCTTTGAAAACCAGGCGATGGGGATCTATTTTATCAGCGACCCGGACGGCTACTGGGTCGAAGTCATCCCGACAAAAATGTAACCGCGCAGGCGGCGCTTTCCTTTCGGGAAAGCGCCGCTTTTTTTGTCCAAAAGTGTAACCAAACTTTTGGTTTACAAATTTTCATTTGTGTGATATAATATGCGAAGTTCTTTTATACCCTATTGCAGGAATCATAAAGGAGGCTTTATTCATGCATAAAAAACGGACTTTTGCCGCGGTTCTGGCGGCAATTGCCTTGTGCTCCGTGCTGATTCATGCGTCGGCGGCTGCCGACGTCATCCAGAAGGGCGGCCTTGTGTATGTCCCCGACCACTCTGTATTTTTTGTGGACATCGATCAGAATTACTCCTGGGTTGTTCAGCCGGTCGATTATCTGGCGAACCACAAAGTGGTCAGCGGCACGGCAAACTGCGTATACAGCCCGGAGAAGGCGCTCAGCCGTGCGGATTTTGTCATGATGTTGAACCGCGCGTATGACATGAACGACTATGTCGGCGGCGGCAGCTTTGCCGACGTGCCGGATGGCGCCTATTACAGCGACGCGGTCAGCGCCGCGAAAAACCTTGGGATTGTCTCGGGCGACCAGAACGGAAATTTCAACCCCGGCAGCGCCCTGACCCGTCAGGACGCCATGGCGATGCTGCGCCGCACGCTGGACAAAACCGGCCTCAAATTCCCGGACGGCGGCCTGACGGCGTTCGCGGATGCGTCCGCGGTTTCCCCGTATGCGCAGGCCGATGTGGCTGCGCTTGCTGACGCGGGCATCATCAGCGGTGCAAACGGCAAGCTGACCCCCAAGAATCCGGTCACCCGCGCCGAGATGGCGGTTATGCTGTACCGCGCCATGATGCTGGAGCCGGATGAAGCCGGCAACCCGGTCTACACGGCGCGCGCCAATGTCGTGAACCTGTGCATTGGCGATTCGTTTTATCCAAACGTCGTCGTCGAAGACGCGGCGGATGGGCAGGCATTCTCCGGCCTGTACGCCTGCGACACCATGCGCGGCGAGGGTGAAGATTTTACCGTTTCGCTCGGTGCGTCCCGCGCCATGGATCAGTCCATTGCCTGGAAGGACAACATCCTTTCGGTCAACGGCGAGACGGTCACGGTCGCGGAGGATTGTGACGCGGTTTCGATCAGCCCCTACGGTCTGATTTCGGGCGGTCTGACCTCGACCGGCGGCGATTATAAGTCCGCGGCCGTTTCCCTCGTCGATGGGATGGTCACAGCGGTCTATTATACTAAGTAAGCAAGCAGGGCGCTCCCCAGGAAACGGAGAGCGCCCTGTTTTATTCAAGCAGCATTTGGATATGCGGGATCCCGTCTTCCAGGAACTCCTGGGACACCTGCCGGAAGCCCGCTTTTTCATAGAATCCCCGTGCATAAGTTTGTGCTTCGATGCGGATTTTGTCCGCGTGCAGCCGTTCGCGCGCGATCCGGATTCCCTCCCGAAGAATGTGGCCGCCCAATCCCCGGCTGCGCTCCACGGTCAGCACCCGGCCGATGGATGCTTCTTCAAAGGAAGCTCCGGGCGCTAAAACCCGCAGATAGGCCTTGATTTCGCCGTTTTCCCGCAGTAACACATGCCACGCCGCCTGGTCTTTATCGTCGGCCTCGGGATAGGGGCATGCCTGCTCCACGACAAACACCGCGACCCGGATTTTCAGGATTTCATATAACTCCGCGAGCGTCAGCCCGTCGAAACGTTTGACAACCAGTTCCATCGCTTTCCCCCTTTTGGTACGAAAAAAGCCCTGTCCGGTCGGACGGGGCTTTTGATGCTCGCTGTTCAAATTAGCCAACCGCGTTGAGCTTCAGAGTCATAGCGCTCTTCTTGTTGGAGGCAGCATTCTTGTGCATAAGATGCTTTGCAGCGGCCTTATCCACCGCCTTAACGGCAGCCTTGTAAGCAGCCTCCGCCGCAGTCTTGTCACCGCTGACGATTGCCGCGTCAAACTTCTTGAGAACGGTCTTCAGTGCAGACTTGGCCATCTGGTTGTTGAGAGCCTTGACCTTGGTAACCTTTACACGCTTCTTCGCAGACTTAATATTCGGCATTCCGATCCACCTCCTTGCTCTTAGCTAGTCATCAGTATTTATAATATTACCATCCCTTTTCAAAAAAAGCAAGCATTATTTTTATCTTTTCGGAATAATTCTTGCCCGCCCCTCAAACCCTGTGAAAAAAGGAGCTGATTTCCATGAAAATTCCCACCTCTCCCTTCCGCACCGACCTGGCAATGGAATCCCTGGAGCTGAACCGCCGCGAACGGAAACTTGCGGACAAACTTCCTGGTGTGCGCAGCCGGGAACGTCAGATTGAAGGGTTTTCGGTCACTTCGGTCGAAATCCTTGATGAAACCGGTGCAAACATGCTGGGCAAGCCGGCAGGCGTTTATGAAACCCTGTGCCTTGACGCGCTGATGCGCCGGGAAGAGGACGCCTTCCCGCGCGCCTGCCGGGCGCTCAGCGGGCTGGTGCGCGATATGCTGCCGGACGCCGCGGACGCGCCCGTGCTCATCGCCGGGCTGGGCAACCGCCAGATTACCCCCGACGCGGTTGGCCCGCGCGCAGCCGATTATGTCATCGCCACCCGCCATCTGACCAAGCACGAACCCGAGCTGTTCGCGTCGTGGCGCCCGGTATCCGCACTCTCCCCCGGCGTGCTCGGCCAGACCGGCGTGGAAACCGGTGAAGTGATTGCCGGCATGGTGGACACCATCCGCCCGGCGGCCATCGTCGCGGTGGACGCGCTCGCAGCGGGCAGCCTTTCCCGCCTGACACGCACCGTGCAGGTTTCCAGCGCAGGCATTGTCCCCGGTTCGGGCGTGGAAAACGCGCGCACCGCACTCAGCCGTGAAACCCTCGGCGTGCCGGTCATCGCGGTCGGCGTGCCCACGGTCGTGGACGGCGCAACGCTCGCTCACGAGCTGGCACGCGAATCCGGGCTCGAGCATGACGAGTTGCGCACTCCGGCCCATCCCATGATTGTTACCACGCGCGACATTGACCGCGAGGTGGCCGATCTGTCGCGCCTGATCGGATATGCGCTGAATCTGGCGCTCCAGCCCGGTCTTTCCCTTGAAGAGGTCGACCTTTATCTGTCATAACCGCGCGGCCCCTGCCATACAATAGAAGCATCTCACTTGGAGGGGGCGACTTATGAAACGACATCCCGCGCACCGCGGCAGGCGGCCGCGCAGCGGCGTAGCCGTCCCCGCATTCCTGTGCCTGCTGCTCGCCGCAATGCTGCTGCTCGGCAGCCGGGCGGGCGGCGACGAGCTGGCGCGCCGCGTGCTGGGCGCGCTTGCGGAAAACGAACGCTTTGTGTTCGGGACCCTCGCGCTCGAAACCGGGGAATACCCGGGTGAGCAGAGCATCCACACCCCGCACGCAGCTGCCGCCGGGCTCACGCAGGAACCGACCGAAGAGGATCTTGCCGAAGCGGAGACCGCGATGGAAAACGCCGGGCTGGAGCCGGCCGCGCCTGCGCGCGACCTTGGCGACAGCGCGGCGTCGGTCTCGGTGGGCAACCTGTCCGGGCTGGATTTTGATCTGGACGCAATGCTGGCCTCCCCTAAGCGGCTGACTGCAAAAGGCGACGGCCCGCAGGTGCTCATCTATCATACGCATGCAACCGAGGCCTATACCCAGGCCGACGGCAATACTTACAAACCATCGGGCGATGCGCGCACCACCGACACCAATCAAAACGTCGTCCGGGTCGGCGCCGAGCTGTGCAAAGTGCTCGAAGCGCGCGGCATTCAAACCGTGCATCTAACCGACCTGTGCGACTACCCGGCCTATAACGGCTCCTACGGGCGCTCGCTGGAGCTGGTGCAGGCTGCGCTCAAGAAATATCCCACCGTCCAGATGACCATCGACGTGCACCGCGACGCCATTCTCGCGGATGACGGCACCAAATACAAGGTTTCCACAGAGCAGGACGGTAAAACCGTCGCCCAGCTCATGCTCGTCATGGGTACCAACGCGAGCGGCCTCGATTTTGACGACTGGAAAACCCATCTGAACTATGCAGTTACCCTGCAATCCGCGCTGAATGCCGAGCATCCAGGCCTGATGCGGCCCATCAATCTGCGCAAGCAGCGCTTCAATCTGCATCTGACCCCGGGCTCCATGCTTCTGGAGGTCGGCTCGTCCGGCAATACGCTGCGCGAAGCCATTGCAGCCGTGCAGCTGTTCGGCAATACGTTGGCCACCGAACTCGGCGCCCCTTGACCACTTCCTCCTTTTTTCCGCGCATAAGCGGACGCTCCTTCGGGAAAACTATTCCTGAAGGAGCGATTTTTATGCCTACATTAAAACTTTCGCGCTCGCTTGCAGCCAATATCGCTGCCATGCAGGCGCTCTTTGAACACGACAACACCCTTATCGCGCGCGAAACCCGCAGCCCCGCCGGGCTGCACTGCGCGGTATTTTTCTTCGACGGCATGGTGGATGGCCGCGCGATCAACCAAAGCATTATTCGCCCGCTGGTGGAAAGCCCTCTGAAGTCCACGGATGCAGATACGCTGGCACATACGGTGATCCAGGGAAACGACAGCAAGCTGGAGCCTGACGCGGACAAGATGATCTCGTCCCTTCTGTACGGCAACACGGTCATTTTGACCGAGGGCGACGCACGCCCGGTGGTCGTGGATACCAAAAGCTTTTCGGTGCGCTCCCCCGAAGAACCGGAAAATGAGCGCGTGCTTCGCGGCCCACGCGAGGGCTTCACCGAGGCTTTTATGGGCAACCTGGCGCTTATCCGGCGGCGCATCAACGATCCGCGGCTCAAATTTTCCTTTTCCCGCATGGCCGGGCGCACGAATACGGTGGTATGCCTGTGCTGGCTGGAAGGCGTGACCGAGCCAAAGCTAATCGACGAGGCGCGCCGCCGTCTGGACACCTATGCGCTCGATGGCATCCTTGACGCAAACTATCTTTCGGAATGGATCCGGGACGACCGCACCTCCCCCTTCCCCACCCTCGGCACAACCGAGCGGCCGGACGTCGTGGCCGCAAAGCTGCTCGAAGGAAGGCTCGCCATCCTTGTAGACGGCACACCGGTTGTGCTGACGGCGCCGTGTATCCTACAGGAGTGCTTGCAATCGAACGACGATTACTATCTCCCGACCGCACAGGCAGGGCTGGCGCGTGCGCTGCGCTCCATCGGCATCCTGCTGTCCATGACCGTGCCAGCGCTCTATATCGCGCTGCTCTATTACCATACCGAGCTGCTGCCCACGCGCATGCTGCTCGCCATTGCTGCTGCTCAGAAGGGCGTGCCGCTGCCGCCGCTGTGGGAAACCCTTGCGCTGCTGATTGTGTTCGAAATCCTGAAACAAGCCGGGATGCGCACGCCGGGCGTCATTGGTTCCACCATGTCGATTGTTGGCGGCCTGGTGCTCGGCCAGTCGGCGGTTGACGCACGCCTGATCTCCGCGCCCGCGGTAATCATTGTGGCGGTTGCAGCCGTCACCGGCCTAGCCGCGCCCAAGCTGCAATCGGCGGCGCTCACCATGCGGTTTGTCTTTGTCGTTTGCGCGGCGCTCTTCGGGCTATATGGGCTTTTGTTCGGACTTGCGCTCCTGCTGCTGCACCTGTGCGCCATTCATTCATTCGGTATGCCCTATCTTGTGAACCTGCTGCCGCGCGTGCGCGCCCACACCGAAGACCGATGGACACGTGTCAACTGGCGCAACATGAAAAGCCGCCGTTTTCTGGCGCGAAAGGAGCAAAAATGAAACGGTTCCTCGTTCTTCTGCCCCTGCTTGCGCTGCTGTCCGGCTGCGGATCCAACCCCAACCGCCGGGTGGAGCTGAACGAAAACACCGGCCAGCTTCTTCCAGTGTCCGCGCTCGCTATGGATACCCACAAACGCGGCTACACGATGACTGTGGAAAGCATCCGGCAAGACAGCCTGAACGGCGATGCCGCGCCCGCTTATTTTACCGTGGAAGGACAAACCTTCGATGAGCTGTTCCAGCGCGCGGACGAGCTGCTGGCGAGCCGTCTGTACCTCAGTCACGCACAGGCGGTTGTCGTCAGCCCCTCCATCGCGCAGAACGCCCTGCCCACACTTGTGGACTGCCTGCTTGGCCGTCCGGATGCACGCCTGACCCTACGCATCGCGGTAGCGCGCGGCGCAGCGCCGGACGAAGTGCTGCGCGCGGACGCAGTGGTCGAAGGAATCCCCGGGGTCGCGCTCGCGGCGCTGCTCGATCAGCGCGCCGCAGACGGCTCCATGGCCGACTGCCCTCTATTCCGTCTGCTCGATCGCGAAATGAGCCACCAGCCGTTTTCCCTGCCGGTTTTGAAGCTCAGCGATGATGGCCATGCCGCGCCGGACGGCAGCGTGCAGATTTCGGACGATGGGATGACTTTTACCACAGGAGGCGAACGGCATGCGTGATACGGTATTCCCGCGCTGGCAGGGCGCGTTCCTCGCAATTTTCCTGCTTGCGGACGGGCTGTACGTGCCCGCGACCCCCGCAGCGGTGCATACGCTTGTGCTCGGCGGCCTGCTCGCGACCGCGGTCACGTTTTTGTGGCTAAAACTTCTTTCCTCGCTTGGCGAACGCGACTTGGAAAGCCTCTGCCTGCACAAATTCCCTCATCTGCTGACCCGCGCGCTTTTTCTGGCTGTGGGTGCGTTCTGCCTGCTCGGCATGCTTTGGTCCCTTGTCCGCCTGTCTGCTTTCTGGCAGGAGACCGCGTTTCCGGCCATCCCACGGTTTCTCACTGCCGCCGTTCTGCTTTTTGTCGGCTGGCGCGCCGGACGGCGCGGCCGCACTGCTGTCGCCATGTGGGCGTATCCGATGCTGTTTCTGACCGGGGCGGTCATTTTACTGTCTCTCGCTGTCACCCTGCCCGACTGCGCGCCGCAGCATCTGCCCGCCCTCACCGGCCGCCTGGCCTTCTCCCCGCGGCTGCTTTCGGGCTTCGCATGGTTTGTTTTGCCGCTTTTGCTTTGCGCACAAGGGCAAAAGCTGCCCGCCGCACGGGCATGTACCATCGGCGCATTTGCCGGCGGCGCCGGGCTGGCGCTGATCGCGCTGCGCGCGTGGCTGGTTTTGGGCGCGGGCGCGGCACGGCTGCCCTATCCGGCATTTTCGGCAGCGGGTGTGTTTTCGGTCGGAGACTTTTTACAGCGCGGTGAAGTCATATTCGGCTGCGCCCTTGCACTTTGCGAAGCCGTGCGCGTCGCACTGCTTATGACGCTGGCTTACACTGCCTTCCGAACCGTTTTCGGCAAAAAAAAATAATAAAAAAAAGCTGTTGCAGTCTTGCAGCAGCTCTTTTTATGCATCCCTCAAAAGGAGAAACCGAAATCTGTCCTCAGTTCTTCAAGCTGTGGATTGGAGCGGGGATCCGCCCGCCCCGATGGATGAACTTCGCCGGGGACTGGGGCGGGACCGGCATGATCGGCGCGGAACCGAGCAGGCCGCCAAACTCCACGCTGTCGCCCACCTTCTTGCCAATGGCCGGGATGACGCGCACCGCAGTGGTTTTGGTGTTGACCACACCGATCGCGATTTCGTCGGCAATCAGGCCGGAAATGACCTCGGCAGTGGTATCGCCCGGGACGGCCACCATATCGATGCCGACCGAGCAAACCGCAGTCATGGCCTCCAGCTTCTGCATGGTCAGCACGCCCGACTGCGCGGCCGCAATCATGCCCTCATCCTCGGAAACCGGGATGAACGCGCCGGACAGGCCGCCGACATTCGAGGACGCCATGACGCCGCCCTTCTTGACCGCGTCGTTGAGCATGGCAAGGATGGCCGTGGTGCCGCAGCCGCCGCAGGTCTCCAGACCCACTTCTTCGATGATCCGGGCAACCGAGTCGCCGACCGCCGGGGTCGGGGCGAGCGACAGGTCGACGATGCCGAACGGCACGCCAAGGCACTCGGATGCCAATGAACCGACCAGCTGGCCCATACGGGTGATCTTAAACGCGGTTTTCTTAATGATCTCGGCAATTTCACCGATCGAGCAGTCGCCCGCGCGGCGGATGGCCGACTGCACCACACCCGGGCCGGATACGCCGACGTTGATGACGGTCTCCGGTTCGCCGATGCCGTGGAATGCGCCTGCCATGAACGGGTTGTCGTCCACCGCGTTGGCAAATACGACCAGCTTGGCGCAGCCCATAGACTGGTTATCCCTGGTCATTTCCGCGGTCGCCTTAATGATATGGCCCATCAGGGAGACCGCGTCCAGGTTGATGCCCGCCTTCGTGGACGCCACGTTGACCGACGAGCACACGTTGTTCGTCACCGCCAGCGCCTCCGGGATGGAGTTCAGCAGCACCTCGTCGCCCTTGGCAAAACCCTTCTGCACGAGCGCCGAAAAGCCGCCGATGAAGTTGACGCCGGTTACCGCCGCAGCGCGGTCGAGCGCCTGCGCAATCGGCACATAGCTCAGTGCGTTCGTGGTCGCGCCGACCATGGCGATCGGGGTGACCGAAATGCGCTTGTGGATAATCGGAATGCCCAGCTCGCGTTCAATCTGTTCGCCGGTCGCGACCAGCTTTTCGGCGCGGCGGGTAATCTTATCATAAATTTTGTCGCAGAGCGCATGGATATCGTCGCTCGCAAGGTCGCGCAGCGAAATGCCCATGGTGATGGTACGGATATCCAGATGCTCTTCCTCGATCATTTTGATGGTCTCGAGGATATCACGGGTATTAATCATTGCCACTGTTCGTTACCTCACTCAAATGCGGTGCATGGCGTTAAAAATATCTTCATGCATGGTATGGATCTTCATGCCAAGTTCCTCGCCATCCTTGTCCAGCAGATCAGCCAGCGCCGTGAAATCCACCGTGCAGTGGTCAATGTTTACCAGCATGACCATGGCAAACATATCGTCCATTACATTCTGGGAAATATCGACAATATTCACATCATGCCCGTACAGGGTCTCGGAAATCTTGGCAATGATGCCGGTACGGTCCTTGCCCACAACAGTAATTACTGCGCGCATATTCTTTACCTCCTGAGAGTTTCCTCAATCATAAATATATTATTCCGCCGATAGGATATCGGTCAAAATCAAATTGGAAAGCAGGAATCCCTGCTCTGTAAGCCGCCAGCGGCCGTTTTCAAAAACAGCGAGCCCATGCGGTGCAAAAAATCGCAAGCGGCGCGAAAACGGTGCAAACGATACCTTAAACCGCCGCTCAAATACTTCCGGCCGCACACCGTCGGCCGTGCGCAGCGCAAGCATCAAATACTCGGCCGCAGGGGAAAAGCCCTCCACGGGTTCTTCCGGCACCGGCGTTTGCCCGGAGACAAAGCCGTCCAGGCTGCGGCCATATGCAAACCGCCTGCCCGCCAGCAGCGAATGCGCCGAGGGCCCCACGCCGAGATATTCGGACAAATCCCAATACCGGGCGTTGTGCCTTGCGCGGAAGCCGGGCTGCGCCCAGTTGGAAATCTCGTAATGCTCGTATCCGGCCTGCCGCAGCGCATCACACAGGGCGAAATACATATCCGCCTGCTCGTCGTCGTCCGGCTGGGTGACGTTTTCCGAGTAGAAGGGCGTGCCGACCTCGACCTTGAGCGCATAGCAGGACATGTGCGCCGGGTCGAGCGCAAGCATCTGCCGCAGCGAATCGAGCGCCAGCCCCGTGTCCTGCCCGGGCAGCGCGTACATCAGGTCGAGCGACAGGTTGTCAAACCCATGGCAGTACGCTTCCTCGACCGCGCGCCGCGCCTGCGCGAAGGTATGCCGCCGTCCGAGCATGCGCAGCTCGTCATCCTGCGCGGACTGCACGCCGACCGACAGGCGGTTCACGCCAATCTGCCGCAGGTCAGTGAGCAGCGCGCCGTCCATGCTGTCCGGGTTGCACTCGACCGTGATCTCGGCGCCGCCGTCCATGTCGAACGCGCCCGCGACGGCCAGCATCAGCTGCGTCAGCCGTCTGCCGCCGAGCAGCGACGGCGTACCTCCGCCGAAATAGACCGTATCCACCAGATACCGTTCGCAGCGTTTGCCCCATGCGCTGATCTCCCGGCACATGGCGCCCACATAAGCGTCCATGCGTTCGGGCGCGGCGAGCGAATAAAAATCGCAGTATTTGCACTTGGACGCGCAAAACGGCACATGGAGATATAAGCCTAAACTTTTTGTCATCATGCTTGCACCTCTGTGCGGCAAATCCGGCGACGGGCCGGATTTGAAAAATGTGGCTGCGTCACTCCTCGTCGAGCTTCAGAACGGCCATAAAGGCCTCGGTCGGCACCTGCACCGTACCCAGGCTGCGCATTTTCTTCTTGCCTTCCTTCTGCTTTTCCAGCAGCTTCTTTTTTCGGGTGATGTCGCCGCCGTAGCACTTGGCGAGCACGTCCTTGCGCATGGCCTTGACCGTTTCACGGGCGATCACCTTGCCGCCGATGGCAGCCTGGATCGGCACTTCGAAGAGCTGGCGCGGAATGTTTTCCTTGAGCTTTTCGCAGATGCGGCGGGCGCGGCCATAGGCCTTTTCCCGGTGCACGATGAAGCTGAGCGCGTCCACCTGGTCGCCGTTTAAAAGCATGTCGACCTTGACCAGGTCGCTCTTCCGGTAGTCGCTCATCTCGTAATCAAGCGACGCATAGCCCTTGGTGCGGGCTTTGAGCGCGTCAAAGAAATCGTAAATGATTTCATTGATCGGCATTTCGTAATGCAGCTCCACGAGCGTGGAATCCAGATACACCATGTCCTTAAACACGCTGCGGCGATCCTGGCACATGGGCATGATGTTGCCGACAAACTCCTGCGGGGTGATGATGGAAGCCTTGACAAACGGCTCGCGCGCTTCCTCGATGACCGCCGGATCGGGATAATCGTGCGGGTTGTCGCAATAGACGGTCGTGCCGTCGGTCTTTACGATTTCATAAACAACCGAGGGCAGTGTGGTGACAAGGTCAAGGTCAAATTCCCGCTCCAGACGTTCCTGAATGATCTCCATATGCAGCATGCCGAGGAACCCGCAGCGGAATCCGAACCCGAGAGCCACCGAACTTTCCGGCTCAAACGACAGCGCCGCGTCGTTGAGCTGGAGCTTTTCCAGCGCGTCGCGCAGGTCGGGGTACTTGGAGCCGTCCTCGGTGTAGATGCCGCAGTAAACCATGGGCTGCGCCGGACGGTAACCGGGCAGGGCTTCGGCAGCCGGGTTTTCCGCCTCCGTGACCGTGTCGCCCACGCGGGTGTCGGACACGGTCTTGATGGACGCGGTAAAGTAGCCGACCTCGCCCGCAACCAGCCCTTTCCGCGGGGACAGGCCGAGCGGTTCCAGATAGCCGCACTCGATGACCTGGAAGACCGCGCCGGTGGCCATCATTTTGACCTTCATGCCCGGCTCGATGCGGCCGTCCATCAGGCGCATATAGACGATGACGCCCCGATAGGGGTCGTACTGGCTGTCGAAGATAAGCGCTTTGAGCGGCGCTTCCGGGTCGCCCGTGGGCGCGGGGACGTTTGCGACGATGCCCTCAAGCACGTCGTGAATGTTGACGCCCATTTTCGCCGAGATTTCGGGTGCATCTTCGGCCGGGATGCCGATGATGTCCTCAATCTCCTGCTTGACGCGCGGCGCGTCGGCGGCGGGCAGGTCGATCTTGTTGATGACCGGCAGCACCTCCAGTCCCGCGTCAATGGCCAGATACGTGTTTCCAAGGGTCTGCGCCTCAATGCCCTGCGCCGCGTCCACGACCAGCAGCGCGCCTTCGCACGCGGCCAGCGAGCGAGAGACCTCATAGTTGAAGTCCACGTGGCCCGGGGTGTCGATGAGGTTCATGTGATAGGTTTCGCCGTCGTCGGCCTGATACTCCATGCGCACGGCGCGCGCCTTGATCGTGATGCCGCGCTCGCGCTCGAGATCCATGTTGTCGAGCAGCTGCTCTTCCATCTCGCGCTGGGACACGGCCTTGCACTGTTCGAGCAGGCGGTCGGCCAGCGTGGATTTGCCGTGGTCGATGTGGGCAATAATTGAAAAGTTCCTGATTTTATCCTGATTCTTCACGCCTTTACTCCTTTACGCAAGGATAATTGGTACACATCATGATATCATATTTTGCCGCTTTGCACAAGAAAACCGCATGGAGAACGTATCGCCCTGCGGCCCCTCTGTTTTGTTGACATTTACAAAAGTCCGTCCGGGGCGGACAATGTGGATGTTTCGTGTAGGTTGTGTGAAATCCCTGGAATCCGGTTGACAGGATCAGACGATTGTGATAGTCTATACCCATACTATTGCAGTAGTCCACGGATGCGGGCGGCGCTCAAGCGCTGGAGCGCCGCCGCGCGTCCAACCTGTTGTTAGGAGGGGATATGATGGAGCAAAAGCTCTTTGATTCCGAACGGCGTGTCATGCAGGTGCTGTGGGAGCACGGCGACCTGCCCGCCAAAGAGATTTCCAGAAAGCTCGCGGAAACCGCGGGCTGGAACAAAAACACAACCTATACCGTCATCAAAAAATGCGTGGAAAAGGCCTTTATCGACCGGCGGGAGCCTGGGTTCGTCTGCCACGCCCTGCTCTCGGAAGAGCAGGCGCAGCAGCGCGAGGCCGGAGAGCTGGTAGACAAAGTCTTTTCCGGCTCGCCCTCGCGGCTGTTTGCGTCCCTGCTTGGCGGCGGGCGCATCAATCAGGCCGAAATCGACAAGCTGCGCCGTCTGATCGACGACTATGAATGAGGTGAGTCCAATGACGGCTTTTTTGCAAATGAGCCTCGCCGGCGGCGGCATGGTGATGACCACCGCGCTCCTTCGGCTGGTTTTCCGCGACCGTCTCCCGCGCGCAGCCTATCTGTGCCTATGGGGCGCGGCTCTTGTACGGCTGGTGTCGCCGGTCATGTTTGCTTCGCCGTGCAGCATCTTTGCGCTGCTCAATCGCTCTGGCGGTTTGACCGCTCCCGTGGCCGCGGTTTCCCCCGCCGCAGCCAACCTGGCCAGGGCGGAAACCGGCTGGGTGCTCTGGGCGGTCTGGCTGTCCGGCGCACTCGTGTGCGCGGTCTGGCTGATTGGACGGGAAATCCATGCACGCCGCGCTTTGCGCGATGCACAGCCTGTGGATAACGAAACCGCACGCGCCATACTCACACAATTCGGCATCCGGCGGCGTGTGCGCATCCGCACCCATATGCGCGTGCGCAACCCAATGACTTACGGGGTACTGCGCCCGGTGGTCATGCTTCCGATGACGGGCATGCAAGACGATGCCCTCAGGTTTGCCCTGCTGCATGAGCTATGCCACATCAAACGGCTCGACTGCCTGTGGAAGACGCTTGCCGCGCTTGCCGCCTGTGCACACTGGTTCAACCCGTGTGTCTGGCTGCTGTCCGTGCTGCTAAGCCGTGATCTGGAAATTGCCTGCGACCGGCAGGTGCTGCGCTGTTGTCCCGGCGACCGCCGGGCGGCCTATGCCCATGCCCTGCTCGACTTCGCGGAACGGAACCTTTCCTTCTCCCCCCTTGCAAGCCATTTTAGTAAAAACCCTCTGGAAGAAAGGATTTTATGTATGATGAACTGTCGTAAATCTTCAATTGCCGGTATCACGCTGGCCACCGCCCTTGTCCTCGGCACGACCTCGGCCTTTGCCGCATCGGTTAATACGACCCCTGCCAAGTCCGGCAGTGTATTTGTGGCCTCGAGCGCCGATGACGCCATGAAATACAACGTTGAAACCGAAGCGGTGGACGGCGAGGTATCGTACTCGTACACCGTCACCGTGGAGGGTGAAGACGTTGACAATCCGACGACCTACAGCCTCGATGACGCAAACCGCACCGTACTGCCCGACGGCACCGTGCAGTACACGCTGGAAAACGGCATTGTGATCACTCTGGTTACAGAAGGCGTCGCTCTGGCGGAAACAAACTGATTCCATCCTCATGGGCCCCCGCTTCGGCGGGGGCTGTTTTTTGATGGAAAGCACCGGGCATTGCCACAGCAAAAGCAAAATACAGTTTTTCCCTTCTCTCAAATCAATTGCTTTGCAGATAACCAGCCATCAACAGCAGCGCGTGACAACAGGCTTTCGTGACTTTCTTTTTCAAGCGCTTCCTTTGGCAATCCATCAAAAGTTCTCATCTGCCTGCCCATTTCTCTCATAAAAAACTCCCCGGCTTATCAGATTGTCAAATCCAATAAACCGGGGAATATATCCGCAACCGGCCAAAAAGTTTCCCGGCTTTGTGTCCGCACCCATGGCGATTTCCTGAGGTTTCTTCGCTATGCCAGACTTTTGTCATAGTTTATCGCCCTTTCGGTAAAACTATCACAAACCAGTTTCCTTTTTGCCGGTTGCTTTTGTTCAATCGATTTTCGATGCCGGTGTTGTTTTTGCTTCTCAGCCGAATTTCATCTCGAGCCGCAGGCGGTCAGCAATCATGGAGATAAACTCCGAGTTTGTCGGCTTGCCCTTAAGCCCGGAGACCGTATACCCGAAATAGCTTTGCAGGGTTTCCAGATCGCCGCGGTCCCATGCCACCTCAATCGCATGGCGGATGGCGCGCTCAACGCGGGAAGATGTGGTTTTAAACCGCTTGGCAATGGCTGGATACAGGATTTTGGTGATTGCACCGACCGATTCCATATCCTTGACCGCCATCATGATGGCTTCGCGCAAGTACTGGTATCCCTTGATATGCGCTGGGACGCCAACCTGATGGATCACCTCCGTGACACGCACTTCAAGAGCGATTTCGTCGCCCACCGGGGTGACGCCGCCGCGGGTCAGCGAGCCGCGGGTCAGGTTCCACTGCATAATCCGCGCCATCAAGGTTCCGATATCAAGGGGCTTGCGCAGGAAATGGCTGACGCCCAGCTTCGTGCACTCGGCTGCCGCTTCCGTGCCGCCGAAGGCCGACAGCACGAACACGCCGACCCGCTTTCCGTGCTCACTAAGCGCCTGGATCACGCTGAGTCCGTCGATTTCAGGCAGCATCAGGTCAATGAGGAGCAGGTCAAACGGCAGATTTTCCGCAATTTGCAGCGTCTCCCTGCCCGTCGACGTCACGCCAACGACCTCAATGTTTTCATTTTGCGCCAGCGCCTCTCCCAGCAGGCTGCAAAATTCCTTATCACTGTCTGCAAGCAACACGCGTATTTTCTGATCCATGATGTCTATCACCTTTCCAAGATTTTATTTCGTTTTTTGACTTACCTTAATTTACCATATCCTTGTCAAAATAACAAGCCTCTCGGAAAATTTTTGTAATTTTTCCCAAGACGAAATTCGACATCTTCAGCAATATGATACCATCTTATCCATCTGTCAGGCAATAGGCAGCACAAAATTTACTGCGAATTCTGCATTTCTGTCAGCATTTTTTCGATTTGCACCGCATATCCGCGCGTTGGATCATTTACAAGGACATGGGTCACCGCGCCGATGATCTTCCCGTTCTGCAGGATCGGGCTGCCGCTCATCCCCTGCACAATGCCACCGGTTTTTTCAATCAGCGCCGGGTCTGTGATCCGGATCGTCATGCAGCGGTCATATTCGCCGCCCCTGCCGTATACCTTGGTAATTTCACAGCCGTACTCCCGCACCGTTTTCCCGTCCACATTCGACAAAATGGTTGCCTTGCCGGTTTTGATTTCGCTCGCCTCAGCGACCGGCACGGTTTTTTTGCCCACATAATAGCTGTCGTCGGTCAGCACGCCGAAAATACCGGTCAGCGTGTTTTCCTCCACGGAGCCCATATCTTCCTGCAAATTGAAATCACCCTGAAGCGAACCCGGCGTACCGGCCACGCCCTTGACCACGCCGCTGACCGAGGACTCCATCAGGCTGCCGTCTTTGAGCGGCACCAGCACGCCGGTTTCCCCATCGCAGATGCCGTGGCCAAGCGAGCCATATTGCCCGGTGGCAGGGTCCACATAGGTGATTGTGCCAATCCCGGCCACGCTGTCGCGCACAGTCACGCCCAGCCTGTAGACACCGGACTTGTCCTGCACGGCCGCGCCGGTAAGCGTCAGCGTTTTGCCATCGCGTTTGACCCCGAACTGCATCGGCTGCCCGCCGGATAACGCCACCTTTTTTTGCAGCGCTTCACCGGTGTCGATTTTGTCCCCGCCCGCAGTGATCAGGATGTCACCCGGCTGGAACCCCGCCTGTTTTGCCGGGGCGATCTCGCCCACTGCGGTCATAACCGAATCCACCGATTCAATCATCAGCCCATCGGTCTCCATCTTAATGCCCGCCGTGCGCCCAATGGGCACCACTTCGGTCAGGTTTGCCGCCGCCGCGCCCATCGTCAGCGACAGAGCGACCGCTGCCGCGGTCAGCCATGCTGTCATCCTTGCCCTGAATTTTTGCAAAGGCTTCACCTCCCATGGTTACTATGCCACAGTAGGAGTCAAAAAACAGCAGTGATTGTTTGCCCGCGGGCTTAACATTTGGCCGGATGCCTTGAATTGTTCTTGCGCAGGCACATATTGCTCCTGCACGTTTTTACGCTGCTGAGGGAAAGAGGATGGCAAACCACAACCTGTTTTATTTTATCAGATTTTGTGGTACACTAAGACTAAAAAAATTGTCAAATATTTATACCGGAGGTGCAGGAGTATGAAAGTCGCGGTTGTCGGGTCGCGCAGCGTGGACGATTCCCATTATTTAACGCTTTGTGAAACTATGCCGATCGGCGCCAGCACAATCATTTCGGGCGGTGCAAAAGGCGCGGATGCACTTGCAAAGCGCTATGCCGCGGAAAGCAACCTGTATTATGAAGAATATATTCCCGAATATGAACGCTACGGCCGCGGTGCGCCCATGCATCGCAACCGGCAGATTGTCGACCGCGCCGATTACGTAATCGTAATGTGGGATGGCAAATCACAGGGCGCAGCGTACATAATTCAATACTGCATGGAAAGCGGCACGCCGGTGCGCGTGCTGATTTGCCATTAAATCAGGATAGTTTGCGTCCTTTTGCGGCATTTTATCCATAAAAAATTGCCCGGTATGCCGGGCAATTTTTTTTATTTTTCAAATTTTTTGAATGTGCCAGATCTCGTCGGCGTATTCCGCGATCGTGCGGTCGGAGGAGAACTTGCCGGAATTGCAGATGTTCATCCAGCATTTGCGGGCAAAGCCCAGACGGTCCTTGTAATCACGGCTGGCCTGCTTGCGGGCTTCCAGATAGCGATCCAGGTCGAGCAGCAGGAAGTACTGGTCCGGACGATGCCAGCCCGAGCCGTAGACGATCGAGTCGTGCAGTTCGCGGAAGATGCCCGAGCCGCCGTCGTTCAGGGTACCGTCGATCAGCGCGTCCAGAATGCGTTTTACGCGGCGGTCATGATGGTAAGTCCAGTTCGGGTTGTAGCGCTCGGCCACATCGCGGATTTCATCCACGGTCGCGCCAAAACGATAGTTGTTTTCCTCGCCGGCTTCCTCGAAAATTTCGATGTTCGCGCCGTCGTAGGTACCCATCGTGACCGCGCCGTTCGCCATCAGCTTCATGTTGCCGGTGCCGGAAGCCTCCTTGCCGGCGGTCGAAATCTGCTCCGAGATGTCGGCGGCGGCAACCAGCTTTTCCGCGTAGGATACATTGTAGTTCGAAACAAAGACCACCTTCAGGATGTGGCGCACCTGCGGGTCGCCGTCAATCAGGCGTGCAACCTCGTTGATGAGCTTGATGATGCCCTTTGCGCGCTTATAGCCGGGCGCGGACTTTGCGCCGAAGATGAAGGTCGTCGGGGTGAAGTCGGTCAGGCTGCCTTCCTTGATCTCAAAGTAAAGCTCCAGGATGGCCAGGATGTTCAGGAACTGGCGCTTGTACTCGTGCAGGCGCTTGATCTGGATATCAAAGCAGGTGTTCGGGTCAATGCGCACGCCGTCTTTCTTGAGGATATAATCGGCCAGGCGCTTGTGGTTGTGCATCTTGATATCCGCCACGCGCTCCATCACCGCGTCATTGGAAACGTATTTTTCCAGCTTCTTGAGCTGGCTCAGGTCGGTTTTCCACGCCTCGCTTCCGAGCAGTTCGGTCAGCAGGCCGGAAAGCTCCGGGTTGCACAGCGCTAGCCAGCGGCGCTGGGTGATGCCGTTTGTCTTGTTCTGGAAACGCTCCGGATAAATCGCATACCAGTCCTTGAGCACGTCGTTTTTCAGGATTTCCGTGTGCAGCTGGGCCACGCCGTTGACATAGCGGGACGCAAAGATCGCCATAAACGCCATGTGTACGGTTTCATGCTGGATGATGCGCATGGTCTTGGCCTTGTCGCCCAAAACGCCCTTGACGGCCAGTTCGCGGCCGAACGCCTCGTCAATCTTGACGATAATGTCATATACGCGTGGGATGGTCGCAATCATCAGGTGCTGGCTCCATTTCTCCAGCGCCTCGGCCAGGATGGTGTGGTTGGTGTAGGAGAAGACCTGCTTGCAGATCGCAAGCGCGTCGTCAAAGCTCATGCCTTCGAGGTCGGTCAGCAGGCGGATCAGCTCCGGGATGGAGATGACCGGATGGGTATCGTTCAGCTGGATGGCGTTCATCTCAGCAAAGTGCGAGAAATCGTTGCCATAGACAAGCTTATATTTGCGGATGATGTCCTGCAAGGAAGCCGAGCAGAAGAAATACTGCTGCTTGAGGCGCAGGATCTTGCCGGCGTCCGTCGAATCGTTCGGGTACAGGACACGCGAAATGTCCTCCGCGCGGTTGGCGGCAGCCACCGACTTATCATACTGCTGCTCATTAAACAGGTTGAAATCGAACGGCTTCTCGGCCTCAGCCTGCCACAGGCGCAGGGTGCCGATGTTCTTCGTGCCATACCCGATGATCGGCATGTCGTAAGGAACGGCCACGATGGTCTGGTCGGCAAAGTGTACGACGACCTGCTCATCCTCGCGGCGCAGGCCCCATGGGTCGCCGTAGCGGGTCCAGTCGTCGGCCTCTTCGAGCTGGAAGCCGCCCTGGATCTTCTGCTTAAACAGGCCGTACTTATAGCGGATGCCGTAGCCGTCGAGCGGCAGGTCGAGCGTCGCAGCCGAATCCAGGAAGCAGGCAGCCAGACGGCCAAGGCCGCCGTTGCCGAGCGCGCAGTCCTCCACGTCCTCAAATTCGTCGAGCGACGCGCCGCTTTCCTCGAGCAGTTCGCCAACTTCCTTGGTCATGTCAAGGCACAGCAGGTTGTTATAAATCATACGGCCCATCAGGAACTCCGCCGAGAAATAATAAGCATGGCGGCTCTTCTGATGCTCGGCCGAGCTTGCCTGCCAGCGGTCGGCAATCTCGGCCATGACGGCTTTGGACACCGCCATATGAAGCTGCTCCGGCTTCGCCTTGTCGGGCGTGGTGTGGTAGTCGCTTTTGAGCTGGAACTTGATGTCTTCCATAATCTCTTGCTTGTTCAAAATGCTTCTTCCTCTCTATATTCCTTAGTATGCCCGTCGCCGGGCCATGGTTGCTTCGAAAAGGTTCCCGCCGCGCGGAGGCATCCGAAGAAACGCAACAAACCGTTTTGTTGACTTCCCTCGAACTGTCTGCAATTAGCATAGCATATTTGCATGCATTTTGGCAAGTCTTGCCGCGAATTTTTTTGCACATTGTACAATTCTATATTTTACAACGCGCAGAATAAATAAACCTATCTTGTAAAAAAGGCACAAGATCACCAATTTCCCAAAATTTTTAGCTTGGAAATCAGGTTCGTTAAAATTTTCAATTTATTCTTTCTACATCAAATTTTTCCTTACCGGCCGCAAGAAAGAAATATTGAAAACTCTGCGCCGCCGGCTTTGCGGCGCAGCGCGCGCATGTAGCCGCCCTCTGCGGTAACGATCTGCCGCGCAAGGTACAGCCCCAGCCCCACGCCCTCCTGATTCGCAGCGGCAGGCGCGCGGTAAAACCGCTCGAACACCCGCGCCTGATCCTGCTCGGTCAGGCCCACGCCGGTGTCCGCGACGCTGATGCGGCAAAATAAATCAAACGGCCGCGCGCTCACGGTTACGCTGCCGCCCGCGGGCGTGTACTTGACCGCGTTGTCAAGCAGGTTGCCGACCGCCTCGGCCGTCCACTTGGCGTCAAAGGACGCGGAAAAATCCGGGCCGGGCTCCAGCGACAGAGTGACGCCTTTTTGCTCCGCCCGGGCCCTCCAGGCGCCCACCAGTTCTTCCAGCATGGGGCGCACCGGCTGGGTATGCGGCATCACCTGAACGATGCCGCTCTCCAGTCGCGAGGTCTTCACGAGCGCATCGATCAGGAAACGCAGCTTTTCGCCTTGCCGCCCGATTTCACGCAGCATCCCGCGCTCATCCTCGGGCAGCGGCCGTTCGGCCAGCAGTTCGGTGTACAGCAGGATACTGGACAGCGGGGTTTTGGTCTGGTGGGAGATATCGGATACCAGGCGCTTGATGCGCGCCTGATCCTCATCGAGACGGCGGCGCGACAACGCGCTCGCGCGCAGGAACCGGGCCAGCTTGGCTTCCAGCCGGGACAGGCGGCTCTCATTCCACGAAGCCTCGTCAAAGCGGTCGTCCTGCGCCCGCTCGAGCATATCGCCGAGCCGCTGCATCTCCCGCGCGCTGCGCGCCGCAAGCAGGAGGCCGGCGCCCAGCACAACCGCGGCGGCCAACCAAGCCAGTACTGTGAAAATGTTATTTGTCATCGCCGCGGCCCCAACGATATCCTACGCCGTAAACGGTCTGGATATACGCCTTTCCGAGCTTTTGACGCAGCCGGCGCACGGTGACCGACAGCGCATTCTCGTCCACATATTCCATCCCGTCCGTCCAAACGCGATCCAACAGGGTCTCACGTTGCACGATTTTCCCCCGCGCATTTACCAGGGCGCGCAGCAGCCGCTGCTCGGAACGCGACAGCGCAATGGCTTCCCCATCTTTGGAAAACGCGGCATGGGCAAAGTCAAAGCGGAAGCCGTCTGTCAGCACAACGTCCGCACCGCCCGCGCGGCGCAGCATGGCGTCCACCCGCGCGCGCAACACGGACAGGCTGAAGGGTTTGGTGATATAATCGTCGCCGCCTGCGGCAAAGCCCGCGATTTCGTCTTGTTCGGTGTCGTTTGCGGTCAGGAAAATCACAGGCGCGCACCCGGCGAGCCGCACCTCCCGGCACAGCTCCAGCCCGTCCCCGTCGGGCAGGCCCACGTCGAGCAGCACAAGATCAACCGGCTGCTCCAGCGCCCGCCGCGCCGCGGCGGCGGTGGCGCACACGGTCACATGGCGCCCCTCGCCTGCAATCGCGCGCGCGACGCCTCCCGCAAGCGCAGTATCGTCCTCCACCAGCAAAATTTCAGGCATGGTATCTCCTCCCTTTCCAGTATAGCCAAAGGAGGCCGTCCCCAGTCCGGGAACGGCCTCCTTGCTGTGGATTTGCCCTCAGCATAGCATATTTGTGTGCGAAAATCAATCGTCCGCGCGGATTCGCTCGACAATGCTTTGCTTTGCCGCAGTGCGGTAGGTCATCCATGGGATCACAAGCCCCAGCACGGCAAACACCGGCAGCAGCAGCGCAATCGGCAAGATTGTGAACTGATAGGTGAAGAACCAGAACACGCTGCCGCAACCCGCGCCCACAAGCGGCCCCAGCACCATGCTCAGCGCAAGGCTCAGCGCCATGGCGGCGAGCGCGTAATACAGCCCTTCCAGCATAAGCATCTTTTTGAGCTGCCCACCCGTCATGCCGATGGCTTGCAGGACGGCGAACTCATGCTTCCGGGTGAGGATCCCGGTGAGGACGGCGTTGACAAAGTTCAGCACGCCGACCAGCCCGATGATCAGGCTGAGCGCGCTGCCCATGGTCAGGAACATGTTCCGGAAGCCGTCAAACTCGGCCTGGTAGGTCTTTTTGCTTTCGTAATCCAGCGTGGGCTGCACCTGTTCGGTGTAGTCCGCAAGGAAAGCTTCCATACGGTCGGTCTGGCTGTCCTCGGTGTCGAACACATAGGTCATCACCGAATCCGTGCCGGTATCCTGCTGAAACCGCTCCGCGCCCAGCACAAACTGATCTGCGCCGTAATAGCGATAGTCCAGCGAGGATGGGACGAGCACCGCCGCCGCCACCGTATACTCGACGTCCCGGTAGGTTTTCGGGCGCGAGCCCCACCCGCGGCCGCTGTCGACCGCCGCATCCACCTGCTCCGGCGGGATGATTTCACCGGTCTCGGCATCGTAATATTCCCACTCTTCCACATAACGCAGGCGTACCTTGTCGCCCACATGCGCCCAGTGGGATTCCTGCTCCGGGTCGCCGTAATCGTCGGCCAGATACACCGCCGCAAGCGCGTTTTCCTCTGGATCCGACAGGGCGGACAGATCGCCTTCCAGCACCTGAAGTTTAGAAAGCGGGAAGTCCTCCATGCCGTACAGCTGCGCGCGGGTTTCCAGATTGCCGTCCGCGTCGCGTTCGCAGTCCTCCACCATCCGGTCCAGTGTTTCGGCATCGTTCCATTGGCTCCAGATGCGGCGGTAATAGTCCTCGGTGACAAATTCCTCCACGCTGGACACCTGCCCATAGATGCGCCCGCTCTCGGTGATGCCGCCCTGTGCGTCCACCTCTGCGGTCACGTTTTCGGGCACCGCTTCATCCGTCGAATGGAACCCCTGCCCGGTCTGGAAATAGGCCGCGTCTCCCAGCACGAAATCGGCCGCCGACTTGCTGGCCAGATACTTATCCATATCAAAGCCGATGGCAAAAGTATAGGTCAGGTTCATGAGTACCACCGCAAGCGCGAGTGACAGCACGGTGACGCTTGTTTTGCCGCGGCTGCGTCCAAGGTTGGCCCACGCCATGACATGCAGCTTTGCGCCGTTCGTGTTCCGCTTTTTCTTGCGGCGGCTGTTCGCGCTCTCGGTGTAGCGCACCGCTTCCACCGGCGAAACACGCGCCGCCATGCGGCCGGGCCTGCGGCACGAAATACGCACGGTAAGCAGGGAAAACAGCGCTGCACCGATAAAAATCAGCGGATGAAACGACACGAAGGTGTCCTTATACGAAAGCTGCGCCATAATGACGGGCGTTAATTTGTTGCCCAGAAGGAAGCCCAGCACCAGACCGAGCGGGATACCCGCAAGCGACAAAAGGAACGCCTGCCGCCGGATCATGCGGCGGATCTGTTTTCCCGTCGTGCCGATGGTTTTGAGCAGCCCATAAAACCGGATATCGCCTGTCACCGAAATCTGGAACACGTTGTAAATAATCAGATAGCCGGTAAAGGTGATCAGGAGCAGCAGCACGGCAATGGCCGCCGCGGTCATCGGGTCAAAATTTGCGGCAAGCTGCGCGCCCGAGTAGCCCCAGTTCACGCCAATGCCAATATAATCGTCCTCACCCACGGTTTTCGCCTGGTAACCGTGGTTTGCGAGCACCTGTTTCAGATCCTCGCGGATATGCAGCGAATTGCCGAACATGACGTCGAGCGTCCATTTGCCGGTCACGGTGCCTTCCGCGCCGCTCGACAGGGCGCACAGCTCCTCGGTCGCCGTGCGCGGCAGCAGCACGTGGGACGCCGTAATCGCGCTGTCATACTCCCACCAGCCCGACAGCGTGAAGGTGCGCTCCACATATTTTACCTGGTTTGTGTTTTCATCAATGCCCACCGGGATGGTAATCTTTGCGCCGATTTTGGGCTCAACACCGAGCAGCGCGAGCACGCGGGTGTCGGTCGCGGCCTCATCGGTGCCCTCGGCGGGCATCCTCCCTTCCTTAAGGCGCAGGAAGTAATGCTCGGCCTCGAATGGCTCCATGTAGCTGACTTCCACATGGCTTTTGTTGAACGGCGGGTCGCTGCTCGTCATCCCGACAAGCAGGCGCGCGCCCGATTCCTTTACCATTGGGTCATGGCGCAGCTCTTCCATCTGTTCTTCGGTCACATCCTTGAACGAGCCGTGCATATCGCCGCCCGCCTGCCGGAAATTCTGT
>URFQ01000007.1 GCA_900547195.1 uncultured Butyricicoccus sp. | reverse complement strand
TATTTCCCTCCTATCGGGATCTGTTTCAGTCCAACTTTCCGTCCGCACCCCCCTACCAAAGAGCATCCGAAATGAATGCTCTTTTTGTATCGTTCGTCTCATCCGGCCATATTATACGACCATGTTGGTCAGGCTTCCAATTTTCTCGATGGTGCAAGTCACAACATCGCCTTTTTTGAGAAAGCGCGGTGGGTCAAAGCCCATACCAACCCCCGCCGGGGTGCCTGTCGCGATGATTGTGCCGGCTTTGAGCGTCATACCTTGCGACAGCTCGGCCAGGATGTGCGCAATCCCGCGGATAAGCAGGCCGGTACTGCTGTCCTGCCGTGTTTCACCATTCACGGTGCAGGAAATACCGAGCACCGGCGGGAACGCCACTTCATCAGCGGTCAGGATACACGGCCCAAACGGCGTAAAGCCATCCAGGCTTTTTCCAAAGTACCACTGTTTGTGACCGGTCTGAAGATTCCGCGCCGACACATCATTGAGCACCGTATAGCCAAATACATAATCCCTTGCCGCATCCTCAGAAATCTTTTTCGCGTCCTTTCCGACGATTACAGCCAACTCCGCCTCATAATCGAGTCCGTCCACCAAACCCTCATACGCAGGGATCGGGTCGCCGTCCCCGGTCGCGTCCGCGGCACGCTTGGAAAAATAGATGGCCTTCGGCCGCTCGCCGCCAAAAGCTTTGGCGTTAAAACGCGCGGACTCGGCGGCGTGCGCATGATAGTTGATCCCCAAGCAGATGACGTCCTGCGCCGGATGCGGGATGGGCGCGCACAGTTTTAGCCCTTTGAGCGGCAGCGGCGCGCCCACGGCGTTCTTCAAATCGGCAAGACGTTTCTTTTCCTCCATCGTAATGCGGCGGATCAGGTCGGTCATGTCGGCAAACGACAGCCCAAACGCTTCCACCGGATACAGGCTGTCTTCATCACAGCCCACACCGATATGCTCCGCGCCGTCCTTCCAATAGGTATACAGTTTCATCGTGTCTTCCTCCTCATACGTGCCGGATTTTGTAGCCGTTCTGCATGACGGTCACACGCAAATCCAGTCCTGCTTCCGTAAGCTTGCGCATGGCGCGCTGATCCAGCGTCAGCGTCACCTCTTCTTCCTCCGAGGCGACCGTACACCACATTTTCACCCGGTTTGCCGCAAGCACCGCGTGCAGCGGCGCGCCTTCATAGAAATAGCTGTTCATAAACTCGCAGATGATGTCGCTCAGCGAGTTTTCCTCCACGGCGTCATATTCCAGGCGCGCCTGAAAATAGGCCTCTTTCCGGGTACGTGCAATCTTGATATCGTCCTCCACGTATGTATAATAGGTATCCCCCACCGGAGAGCCAAAACATTTCCCTTTGGAAAACATGGAATACAGCGGCACAATGTCCAGCTCCGCGCCCTCCAGTTCAAGATACAGGTAAACCTTTTGATTATTCATCCAAAAAACCCTTTCTGTTCCCGCGCTTTTAATTTTTTATGCAACCTCATCTCCCGAAATAGGAGAAATGCATATAGTCCCGTTTTTTGCTCCATGCGTCGCCGCCCCATGCAAAGCCGTATTTTCGAAAAGCGCGCACCACATCGCCGTCCGCCGGGATGGAATATGGGTTTTCACCGGGTTCCCAGCACGACCCGGTTGTAATCTGCGTGACATTTCCCTCGCCGTCGATGCTGCACTCCATATTTTCATCCCAGTTGAGATCAACGGCTGTGCCCCAACGGTGCTCCGAGCGCGCGTTGGAGCGCCACGAATAGCTGCCGCCATCCTTAATGGGGAACCTTTCATCCCCTGCAAAAATTTCCTCAAATACGGCTTTGTACAAGTCTGCGAGTGCGGCGTTGACGGTGAGCGTCATTTTTCCCGCAGTCTTACCGCCGTCTTCCTGAAGCCGCCACACCGGCACCGTGATTTCGGTCATTGCGGCCTCGGCTTCCTCGGGCGTGTCATAGCCCGGCGTATCCCCACCAAACACGAGCGCAATTTTTTCCTCTTCGGTCAGATTATAGGCCGCATCCGGCCGGATGGGTTCTACCGGCTTGTCCGCGTCCGGCTCTTCGGCGCCGGGATATGTACCCTCCGGGTCCACGGACAGCGCTTGCGTGCCTTCCGGCTCGTCCTGCGCGCCCTCAGGGTCGCCGCCGGAAGGCTGTGCCGCCGGCGGCTGCTCCGGACCGGCCGTATCGGAGGGGGCCGCAGGCCCCAAATCCTGCGTTTCCAGGAAACGGACCGCCATCAGGAGCGACTGCTCCCGCGTCGCGGTAGCGCCCGGCGACAGCGTCACCGAACCATCGCCCTGCACCACACCGCTGATGACTCCGCGGTGCACCATATTGGCCATATCCGCAGCCGCCCATGGCGCGACCTCCTCCGCGTCCTGATATTGCAAGGGCGCCGCCGCCCCGGACATGCCGCCCGCGCCCGCCGTGCGCATGACGTTGCCAAGCATGACGCAAAGCTCCTGCCGGGTCACCGAAGCATCGGGGTCAAAGGTTCCGTCGCCGCGTCCGCTGACCAGCCCCAGCGCGCTTGCCGCCGCAACCTGCGGATCGCCCGTATCCGTAAAAGGGCGGTCGCCCGTCAGTTCAGCGACGCGGCCGGTGCTGCTTTCAAACAGCCGAAGCGATACCGCGCAGAACTCGGCGCGCGTGATACTTTCCTTTGCGGGCAGCGAACCAAAGGCCGCGGGCGCCAGCCCGGCGGCTTCGGCCTTGCCAACCTCGCCGAGCGCCCAGCCGGACACGCCGGCCAGCGCGGACGCCTGCGGGGCCAGCGCGGCCACGGATGCCGCAACAAGCGCCGCAGAGCAGAGTCGTTTCAGATGCATAGCAGTTCCCTCCGAAAAATTACAGATTGTTAACAGAAACCTTACCAATGAGATACGGTTTGTTTACACATTCAGCGGGTAAAAAATGGGGTATTTTGTCGTATCCCCAGATTCTCCACACCATCCACAGGATTATCCACAGTTTTGCACAGGTCTGTGCGTTGCTTTATGATTACAGAATGTAATAATTAGCCAAAAATTCCCAATCTGTCAAGCTGGCGATACTGGATGGCCTCCGCGATATGCCCGGCTGAGATGGCGTCCGCACCGTCCAGGTCGGCCACCGTGCGCGCTACGCGCAGGATCCGGTCGTAGGCGCGGGCGGTCAGGCCCAGCCGGGCAAACGCGGCTTCGAGCATGGCCTCCGCTTCGGGTTCCAGCGGGCAGGCCTCCGCGATACGGTCGATCGGCAGTTCGGCGTTGCAGGTGACCATTGTGCCTTCATAACGCGCGTGCTGGCGCGCCCGGGCGGCAAGCACCCTTTCGCGAATGGCTTCCGAGCCTTCTTCGCCCCCTTTCCCGCGCGCGGCAAGCGCCTCATATTGAACCGGCTGCACGGAAACCTGCAAATCAATGCGGTCCATGAGCGGCCCGGACAGGCGGTGCAGGTATTTGCGCACCGCATCCGGCGAACAGGTGCAGCGCCGCGTGCCGTACCAGCCGCATTTGCACGGGTTCATGGCAGCAAGCAGCTGGAATGCCGCCGGATAGGTCATCTTGCCCGCCACACGCGACACGGTTACCACGCCGTCCTCCATCGGCTGGCGCAGGGTTTCGAGCACATCGGTGCGGAACTCGGGCAGCTCGTCCAGAAACAGCACGCCGCGGTGCGCAAGCGAAACCTCGCCCGGTTTCAGCTGGCCCGCCGTGCCGCCGCCGGTCATCGCGGCGGGCGAGACCGTATGGTGCGGGCTGCGGAACGGCCGCCCGGCCATGCGCGCCGCCTCAGCCCCGAGGCCGAGCGCCGACCACACGCGGATGACTTCGAGCCGCTCGCTGCTGCCCATGGGCGGCAGGATCGTCGGGAAGCAGCGCGCGGCAAGGCTTTTGCCCGAACCCGGCACACCGCAGAGCAGGACATTGTGCCCGCCTGCGGCGGCGATTTCCAGGGCGCGCTTGACCCCGGCCTGCCCGAGGACATGCTGAAAGTCCAGCCCGCCGGATTCCTCCCTCGCGCGCTGCGGCGGAGGGCAGGGCGCAAGCGGCGTCCGGCCGCTCAGATGGTCGATCACCGCCCGCAGGCCGGGCGCCGGGTACACGGTCACGCCTTCCGCAAAGGCAGCTTCTTCGGCGTTTGCCTGCGGCACAAACACCGCCTTTTTGCCCGCGTCCCGCGCGGCAAGCACCATGGAGAGCGCCCCCGATACCGGCCGCAGATCCCCGCTGAGCGAAAGCTCGCCGAAAAAGGCCGCGTCCTCCGGCGGGGCGGCAGTCTCGCCCGCAGCCGCGAGGATGGCCAGCAGGATGGGCAGGTCATAAACTGCGCCTTCCTTTTTCGTATCCGCCGGAGCCAGGTTGACGGTCAGGCGGCACACCGGCCATTCAAACCCGCACGACTTAGCCGCCGCGCGCACACGCTCCGCCGCTTCGCTGACCGCCTTGCCCGGAAGCCCCACGATATCGAGCCGCGGCAAGCCGCTTGACGCAAAGCATTCGGCCGCAACCGGATAGCCGTCAATGCCGCGAAGCCCCGCCGAATGGCAGATGGAAACCATAATGTGCCTCCCAATGCAAAAAGAATTTACCATAATTATAATACAAAAGAATACTTCTGACAACGCATTTGCTATTTTTCACTGAAAAACCAAAAGTTTTCGCGGATTGCGGTTTACATCGGATGCCCGCTTGTGCTAAAATAAACAAGGCAAGAAGCGCCCGGAGCGGGTGCAACTTGATTTGTTGTTTGTTTTTTGCTTTTTTTGCTTATCATTTATCTCACGCATTGAGATTGAAGGAGGAATAAGAAAACATGGCAAGAAAGATGAAGTCCATGGACGGCAACACTGCTGCGGCACATGTGTCGTATGCATTTACGGAGGTAGCGGGTATTTACCCGATCACCCCGTCCAGCCCCATGGCAGACAGTGTGGACCAATGGGCCGCACAGGGTCAGAAAAACATTTTCGGCACCACCGTGAAGGTTGTTGAGATGCAGTCCGAGGCAGGCGCAGCCGGTACCGTGCACGGCTCGCTCGCAGCCGGCGCCCTGACCACCACCTACACCGCTTCGCAGGGCCTGCTCCTGATGATCCCGAACATGTACAAGATCGCGGGCGAGCTGCTCCCCTGTGTATTCCATGTTTCCGCGCGTACGGTCGCTTCCCACGCGCTGAACATTTTCGGCGACCATTCCGACGTTATGGCCTGCCGTCAGACCGGTTTCGCCATGCTGGCAGAGACCAACCCGCAGGAGGTTATGGATCTGTCCGCAGTTGCGCATCTGGCGACCATTAAGTCCCGCGTCCCGTTCATCAACTTCTTCGACGGCTTCCGTACCTCTCATGAGATCCAGAAGATCCAGGTTTGGGATTACAAGGATCTGGCTGAAATGTGCGACATGGACGCTGTCGAGGCGTTCCGCAAGCGCGCCCTGAATCCGGAGCGTCCGGTGATGCGCGGCTCGCACGAGAACGGCGACGTATTCTTCCAGCACCGCGAGGCTTCCAACCCCTACTATGAGGCGGTTCCGGCCATCGTAGAAGAGTACATGGGCAAGGTGAACGCCAAGCTGGGCACCGATTATCAGCTGTTCAACTACTATGGCGCTGCGGACGCCGACCGCGTCATCATCGCAATGGGCTCCATCTGCGACGTGGCGGAGGAAGTCATCGATTACCTGACCGCGAAGGGCGAGAAGGTCGGCCTCGTAAAGGTTCGCCTGTACCGTCCGTTCGCGGCGGACAAGCTGGTTGCCGCGATTCCGGCTTCGGCCAAGAAGATCGCTGTCCTCGACCGCACCAAGGAGCCGGGCGCACAGGGCGAGCCCCTGTATCTCGACGTGGTCACCGCCCTGGCAAACCACGGCGTCACCGACAAGGTGGTTACCGGCGGCCGTTACGGCCTGGGTTCCAAGGACACCCCGCCGGCATCCGTATTCGCGGTATACGAAGAGCTGGCCAAGGACGCCCCGAAGGCGCAGTTCACCATCGGCATTGTCGATGACGTAACCAATATGTCCCTTGAGGAGAAGCCCGCGCCGAACACCGCGGCAGAAGGCACCACCGAATGCAAGTTCTGGGGCCTTGGCGGCGACGGCACAGTTGGCGCAAACAAAAACTCCATCAAGATTATCGGCGACCACACCGACAAGTACGTACAGGCTTACTTCCAGTACGACTCCAAGAAGACCGGCGGCGTTACCGTATCGCATCTGCGTTTTGGCGACAAGCCGATCCGTTCCCCCTATTACATCAACAAGGCGGACTTTGTTGCCTGCCACAACCCGTCCTATGTCATCAAGGGCTACCCGATGGTTCGCGACGTCAAGCCGGGCGGCGTATTCCTGATCAACTGCCAGTGGTCTGACGAAGAGCTCGACCACCATATGCCGGCAGAGGCAAAGCGTTATATTGCCGCGAACAACGTTCAGCTGTACACCATCAACGCCATTGACCTCGCCATCGAGATCGGCATGGGCAAGCGCACCAACACCATCCTGCAGTCCGCATTCTTTGCCCTGGCAAAGGTGATGCCGTCCGAGCAGGCAATCCAGTTCATGAAGGATGCGGCGACCAAGTCCTACCTGAAGAAGGGCCAGGATGTCGTTGACATGAACCACAAGGCAATCGATGCGGGCGCCAATGCGTTCCACAAGGTTGAGGTTCCGGCTTCCTGGGCAACCGCTGAGGACGTCAAGGAGACCGAGAATCTTGAGGGCCGTGAGAAGACCGTCAAGATGGTCAAGGATCTGCTCGATCCGATCGGCCGCATGGACGGCGACTCCCTGCCGGTATCCGCATTCCAGGATTACGTTGACGGCACCTTTGAGCACGGCGCAGCGGCTTACGAGAAGCGCGGCGTAGCGGTCACCGTTCCGTCCTGGAACTCCGACACCTGTGTGCAGTGTAACCAGTGCGCCTATGTCTGCCCGCATGCAACCATCCGTCCGTTCGCGCTGACCGAGGAAGAGGCTGCCGCCGCTCCGGCGTCTGCCAAGATCGTCGACATCAAGGCCGGCAAGGGCAAGGGCATCTATAAGTATACCCTGGCCGTTTCCCCGCTGGACTGCATGGGCTGCGGCGTGTGCATCGGCGTTTGCCCGACCCAGTCCCTCAAGATGGTTCCGCAGGAGCAGGAAGCTGCCCAGCAGGACGCATTCGATTACTGTGTTGCCCATGTTTCCGAGAAGGAAGACATGGTTGGCACGGCTTCGGTCAAGGATTCCCAGTTCAAAACGCCGCTGCTTGAGTTCTCCGGCTCCTGCGCAGGCTGCGCCGAGACCTCTTACGCCCGCCTGATCACTCAGGTTTGCGGCGACCGCATGTATATCTCCAACGCGACCGGTTGTTCGTCCATCTGGGGCGGTCCGGCTGCGACTTCCCCGTACACGGTCAACAAGGCTGGCCACGGCCCGGCATGGGCAAACTCCCTGTTTGAGGACAACGCGGAGCATGGCCTTGGCATGTACTATGGTCAGAAGGCCATCCGTGAGCGCCTGATTGCCAAGCTTGAGGCAATGGCGCCCGACGCTCCGGACACCATGAAGAACGCCATCAACTCCTTTATGGAGACGAAGGACGACGGCAAGGCAAACCAGGCTGCTACTGCCGCCCTGGTCGCTGAGCTGGAGAAGGGCGCCGCTGCCGGCTGCGCAGACTGCAAGTATGTCCTGGCGGACAAGGAGTACCTCTCCAAGAAGTCTGTCTGGATCTTCGGCGGCGACGGCTGGGCATACGACATTGGCTTCGGCGGCCTGGATCACGTCCTGGCTTCCGGCGAGGACGTCAATGTCATGGTCTTCGACACCGAGGTTTACTCCAACACCGGCGGACAGGCTTCCAAGGCAACCCAGATCGGTGCGGTTGCACAGTTTGCCGCTGCTGGTAAGGCCATCGGCAAGAAGTCCCTGGCCGAGATCGCTATGAGCTATGGCTACGTTTATGTGGCTCAGGTTGCAATGGGTGCAAACCCGGCGCAGACCCTGAAGGCGATTGCTGAGGCAGAGGCTTACCCGGGACCGTCCCTGATCATTGGCTATGCTCCGTGTGAGATGCACTCCATTAAGGGCGGCATGGTTAACTGCCAGAAGGAAATGAAGAAGGCTGTTGAGTGCGGTTACTGGAATATGTTCCGTTACAACCCGGCCTTGAAGGCAGAGGGCAAGAACCCGTTCATTCTGGAGTCCAAGGATCCGAAGACCGAGGATTACCGCGCGTTCATCATGAACGAGGCGCGCTACTCGGCCCTGACCCGCTCCTTCCCGGATCGCGCGGAGAACCTGTTTACCAAGGCCGAGAAGGCTTCGGTAGAGCGTTACGCGCATCTGCAGAAGCTGCTGGCCCTGTACAGCACCGAAGCGTAATCGCTTCCATTGCATGAGAAAAGCCCCCGGCTCTGAGCCGGGGGTTTTTGTATCTTTGAAACGGTTTACTCATTTTGAAAAAAGAAGAAGCGGCGCTATCAATGCCGCTTCTTCTTTTTATTTTAACTTTGTTCGGCCTTGCGGCATGCAATGCATTTCCCGCGTGCAACCAAGGTGTATTGGCGCACTTTCATCCCGGAGACCTCTTCAATCTGCTGATCGAGCGCCTGCGGCAAGGTAAAATCAAACACCCGCCCACACGATTCGCACCATAGATGATCGTGCGTCTCCATCGTGTGATCGAAGCGGTCCGGCATGCCAGGCATCTCAATTTTCCGGATGACCCCGTCCGCTGACAGCAAATTCAAATTACGGTACACCGTCGCCAGGCTGATCGTAGGCAGTTGGCCGCGGATCTGCTGGAACAATTCGTCTGCCGTCGGATGGGCTGTGCTGGCCATCACAGCGTTCAGGATCAATTGTCGCTGTTTTGTGCGGATCATAGGCTTTGCCCCCTTCACATAATACGGATTCTCATTCTTGTATTGATATTATACTAAATTGCTCGATATTTGTAAATGAAAATCCGCAAGAAAGCAAAACTTCATTATTTTACACAGTTTTCGCATGGTTTTACCGGCTTATTTCTGTCCTGTTTCATATGTTTCCTCCGTTTTTGCCGGGTTTTCATCGTGTTTGCCGTCACGCAACTTTTGCTCATTGATATACACGCGGTGTTCTAGGCGGCACAGCTCCTGCGCCAGCGGGTCGGGTACATTGACCTGATCGAGATCAAACGACGGGACACGATGCCCGCCAATCTTGACAATCCGCGCTTTGACGCCGACCACGGTAGAATCCGGCGGCACCTCCTGCAAAACCACGGCATTTGCACCGATGCGTGAGTTGTCGCCCACCGTGAACGGGCCAAGTACTTTCGCGCCTGTAGAAATCAGCACATTGTTCCCAATCGTCGGATGGCGCTTGCCAGTGTCCTTGCCTGTACCGCCGAGCGTCACACCGTGATAGATCGTGCAATAATCACCCACCTCGGCGGTCTCTCCGATTACAATCCCCATGCCATGGTCGATGAACAGGCCGCGGCCGATTTTCGCGCCCGGGTGGATTTCCACGCCTGTGATCGTACGCGCAAACTGTGAAATCATACGCGCAAGGAAAAAGCGCTTGTGCAGGTACAGCCAGTGGGTAAGTTTATGATAAATGAGGGCATGAAAGCCCGGATATAACAAGAAAACCTCGGCCGTTGTGCGGGCGGCCGGGTCACGGTCCCGGATGGACCGCGCGTCTTCAATTAAATCTTTGAGAAACATAGCAGATTACCTCTCTGTTCGTCCTTATCCCATAGTATGCAGGTTTTTGTCCCCAGTGTTGCATGAATCCCACGGAAAAAGTATGCATTTCTATTGTACGGTACTTGCCGTGCTTTGTCAAAGCCTTTGCGGCAGATTTGACAGAAAGCAGCCTTTTTGTTATCCTATTATCAGATTTTTGTGCAATATGGGAACCAACAGGAGGAGCCGGACATGGAAACCACGGAACTGCTGCCGAACGGGCTGCGGCTATTACAAGATGATGCATTTTTTAAGCTGGGGCAGGATTCCGTCCTGTTGTCTGCGTTTGCCCGGCCACGGCGCTTTGCGCGCGTCCTGGATCTTGGCGCGGGCACAGGCGCGCTCACGCTGCTTACATGGCGGGATGACCTGCGCATGACCGGCCTGGAGCTTCAGGAGGGTGCGGCCGAACTGTTCCGCCGCTCGGTTGTGGAAAACAAGCTGGATAACGTGACCGTCCTGACCGGCGATCTGCGGCAGATCCGCGCCCTCCTGCCGCACGGCTCCATGGATTATGTGCTCTGCAATCCACCGTATTTCAGGCGCGGGTCGGGCAAGGTTTCCCCACTGGACGCGCATGCCATGGCGCGTACGGACGGTGAGGCGACCATTGAGGACGTAGCGATCGCAGCTTCCTATGTCCTTGGCAGCGGCGGGAAGTGTGCAATGGTCTTTCGTCCTGAGCGGCTCATCCCCCTGATTGCTGCGCTTCAGCGCGTGCGGCTCATGCCCAAGCGCCTGCGCTTTGTGCATCAGACTGCGAAAAAGGCGCCGTCGGCTGTGCTGATTGAATGCCGCAAAGGCGGCGCAGCGGACGGCATGGTGGTCGAGCCGCCGCTTCTGGTGCAGGAGGCGAATGGCATTTTGACCGATGAATACAAGGCAATCTATCACTTTACGTAAGAAAAATCCGGCCAAAAGGCCGGATTTTTTACTGTTTTGGCTGTTTTCGCGATGCTTCAAACGACTCGGCGCGGACACGGAACACCTCGGCAACCGCGAGATGCGCGTCGCTATACGTCCAACCGTCCCGGCCGGTCTGATGCTTCATAATGACGTCGAAGCCCTGGCGCTTTTCGTCATTCGTTTGCGCGAATTCAACGCTTCCCTCCCCCACAATCGACGAAAACGCATAGCTGTACCGGCAGGCAAGATCGCCGTCTCCGGTCAGCCCATCCTGGATGTCCATTTCAAAGCAGATTCGCGGATCCGCTTTCAATGCGTCAATTTTCTTTCCTTTGAGGCCGCTATGGAAATACAGCGTCAAACCGCTGCCGTCCCACGTATATCCAAAGTTCATCGGGATCACATAAGGCCTGCCGTCCGCGATCATTGCAATGCGGCACACTTTGCATGCCTGTAAAATCGGTTCCACGTTTTCCCGGCCAAAAATCTCACGGTCTTTTCTGCGCATAAGCTTTTCCCTCTGTTACGTATTGTGATCGGAGACATGGAACTGTTTCAGATTGCCGATCTTGGCGGCGCGGGCGTCCATTTCCTTGCAGACGTCCTCCATTGTGACGCCGCATTCGTTCATCATGACCATCATGTGGTAGAACACATCATTGATTTCTCCGACCAGCTCTTCCTTATCGCCGTTTTTGGCGGCAATGATGGTCTCGGCGCACTCCTCGCCCACTTTTTTAAGAATTTTATCGAGCCCCTTATCAAACAGGTAGCAGGTATACGAATTTTCCTGCGGTTCCGCGCGCCGCTGCGCGATGACCGCTTCCATCTGTTCAAATGAATTCATGTTTCTTTCCTTTCTTATCGGCGGCTGACGAGCAGTACAATGGCCAAAACTGCCGCCGCTGCAACCAGCCCAATCCCAAGTAGGGCAACCAGACTCATTGCCATGCTTATTCTCCTTCTTTCTCCCATAATGTCGTGTAGAAGCAGGTGCGGTTGCCGGTGTGGCAGACCGGCCCCTTGGGCGTGCCCCAATAAATGAGCGTATCGTCGTCGCAGTCGGACAGGATTTTCTTTACAAAAATAAAGTTGCCCGAAGTCTCGCCCTTATTCCATAGCTTCTGGCGTGAACGCGAGAAAAACCATGCCGTACCAGTCTCCATCGTCTTTTGCAATGCCTCTTCGTCGGCATATCCCAGCATCAGCACTTCGCCATTGCGTTCATCCTGGCAGATCACCGGAATTAGCGCACCCTTGGCAAAAAATTTTGACAAATCCATCGTTTCCATTTCCTTTCGCAGCGTAATATCCGATTCCTGTAGGCCCGATCTTAAGAAGGCGTCCAGCTGCCCGTCCAGCTGCCCGTGGAGCCCGGCAATGACCCCGTGCGTCATGCGCCGCGCACCGGGATGCCTCTTCCGTGCAGGTAATCCTTGACTTCGCCGATGCGCAGCTCGCCGTAGTGGAACAGGCTGGCTGCGAGCGCGGCGGTCGCATCGGTCTTTTCAAACGCCTCGGCAAAGTGTTCGAGCGTTCCGCAGCCGCCCGACGCAATCACCGGGATGGGCGCTACCTCGCACACGCGCTGGGTCAGCTCCAGATCAAACCCGGACTTTGTGCCGTCCTTGTCCATGCTGGTCAGCAAGATCTCACCCGCGCCGCGCGCATAGGCATCCTTCGCCCACGCGACCGCGTCGATGCCGGTCGGGGTGCGGCCGCCGGCCACGTATACCTCAAACCCGGAGACGGCCTTGTCGCTGCGGCGCGCGTCAATTGCCACCACAACGCACTGGCTGCCGTATTTCTCCGCCGCCGCGTTGATCAGCCCCGGGTTCTTGACCGCCGCCGAATTGACCGAAACCTTATCCGCTCCTGCGCGCAGGATCTCTTTAAAATCCTCCACCGTGCGGATGCCGCCGCCCACCGTTACCGGGACGAATACCTCACGGCAGGTTCGGCGCACCACGTCTGCAATTGTCGCGCGGTTGTCGCTCGTGGCCGTGATGTCCAGGAACACGATTTCATCCGCGCCCTCCTGGGAATAAAACTTTGCCAATTCCACCGGGTCGCCTGCATCGCGCAGGCCAACGAAATTGACGCCCTTGACCACACGACCGTCCTTGACGTCCAGGCAGGGGATGATCCTCTTTGCAAGCATGCTCAACCCTCCCCGATCCGGATGGCGGCT
Organism: uncultured Butyricicoccus sp.; assembly: GCA_900547195.1. Lineage (GTDB taxonomy): Bacteria > Bacillota > Clostridia > Oscillospirales > Butyricicoccaceae > Butyricicoccus_B. Next base: position 36,688 of record URFQ01000007.1, on the reverse strand, counting down.
GCAAGATCCAGCGCGCCGGTATACACCGCTTTGCCTGCAATCGCCGCGTCAATGCCCGCGTCGCGCAGCTTTGCAATATCCTCGAGCGTGGTCACCCCGCCCGACGCAACAATCGCGCAGGAGACGGCATTTCTGAGCATGCTCAGCTGCTCAAAGTTCGGGCCTTCCAGCATGCCGTCCTTATCGATATCGGTAAAGATGATCGTCCCCACGCCGTAGGACTCCATACGCTTTGCAAACGCAAGAAAATCCTCGCCCGAGTCCTTGAGCCAGCCCTCGGTGCGCACGGTGCCGCTGAGCGCATCAATGCCGACCGCAATTTTTTCGCCGTATTTCGCGGCCGCTTCTTTGACAAACTGCGGATTTTTCACCGCTGCCGAACCGATGATCACCCGGCTGACGCCGAGCGCCAGCACCGCGTCCACATCCGCCATCGCGCGGATGCCGCCGCCAAGTTCCACCTTTGCGCCGGTCTCCGCAATGACACGCTTCACCACGTCATAGTTGGCATGCGAACCGTCCTTCGCACCGTCCAGATCGACCATATGGACCAGTTCCGCGCCCGCGGCAAGAAAGCCCTTCGCGGTTTGCACCGCGTCTTCCGCGACTTTGTGCGCGGTGCCGTAGTCGCCCCTTTTCAGGCGCACGCATTGACCGTCCTTAAGGTCAATGGCAGGTAAAATTTTCATGCGTCCCCCTCCGTCAGTTTGGCAAAATTTTTGAGGATGGCCAGGCCGACCGGGCCGCTCTTTTCCGGATGGAACTGGCAGCCGAATACATGGCCGCGCGCGACCATGGCCGGCACCTCGGCGCCGTAATCGGTCCAGCAGGCAAGGTCATCCCGGTTTGCGGGCGCCGCGGCGAACGAATGCACAAAATACACGTAATCGCCTTCCTGCAAGCCATGCGTCAGTGCGTTTGGGCGCTCAATATGCAGCGCGTTCCAGCCGATCTGCGGCAGTTTCAGGCCGGTTTTGATGCGGCGGATGCAACCCGGCAGCAAGCCGAGCCCCTTGCAGGGGCGCACCTCGTCCGATTCTTCAAACAGCATCTGCATGCCGAGGCAAATGCCAAGGAACGGTTTCTCCGCCGCAGCTTTTTTGACCGCGGCCAGCAGGCCGGAGCCCGCAAGCGCCTGCATGGCGTCCGGGAATGCGCCCACGCCGGGCAGGATCACGCCCGCCGCGCGCTCGACCGTCTCCGGCGTGTCCGCGATCCTGTTTTCGCATCCCAGGAAATCCAGCGTGTTGTGCACGCTCATGAGGTTTCCCGCGCCGTAGTCTACAATTGCAATGTAATTCATGTCCTCACCGCCCAAATTCCTTTAAAACCGCATCCAGGACGCCGTCCAAACCGGTTAGGAAATTTTCCAGCCGGTCAATTGCCTTTTCCGCGCTGTGCTGTTTTTGCAAGCCCTCTTTGGCATAGGCGCGCGCGAAAACCTCGGTTTTGCCGTCCGCCTCTCTGAAATTCACCAGCAGTACGGCCGGGTTCATGTCCCCCAACCCGCTGCCGAGCATCCCCGCGAGCATGGCCTGCTCCCCCAGCGATTCGGTGCTCAGCAATTTGCCATGCGTCATTATAAAGCTGCGCACGTTCTTTTGAGCATGCTCAGCCGTATCGTCCAGCCGGATGCGTTTCTCTGCGCCGTAAGTACGCAGCAGAAACGCGCCCGGCAGCGATTTGTCGAGCAGTTGTTCCACGCCCAACCCTGGCATCTGTTTCCCGAGCATCAGAGCATCCCCTTGGCGGAAAGCACGTCTCCGCCGGTCTCGCAAACAGCTTCCTTCAGCGCGCGCGCCAGCGCTTTGAAAAGCGCTTCGGTGATATGGTGGCTGTTTTCGCCATACAGGCTCTTCAGATGCAGCGTTACGCCTGCATTCATGGCAAACGCGCGCATAAATTCCACGGTCAGGCAGGCGTCATACTGCCCGCACATGGCCTGCGGCATCGGCGCGTCAAACACCAGATAGGGACGTCCCGAAATATCGAGCGCGCAGAAACCAAGCGCCTCGTCCATGGGTACATAGGCCGAGCCGAACCGCGCAATCCCGGCGCGGTCGCCCAGGATGTTTGCAAACGCCTGCCCGAGCACAATGCCCACATCCTCGACGGTATGGTGCCCGTCCACCTCAAGGTCGCCGGTGCATTTAATGATTAAACCGAAGCCGCTGTGCACGGCAAAGCTGTTCAGCATATGGTCGAAAAAACCAATGCCGGTTTCGATCTTGCGCTCACCGCCGTCCAGGTTCAAATACAGCGCAATCTGGGTTTCCTTGGTTTCGCGGCACTTGGTGCACTGCCGCACTTTGGTACGGATATCCGGCATTCAGTCGTCCTCCTTTGGTTCTGCAAAGCGCACCGCAACGCTGTTTGCATGCGCACCCAGCCTTTCGGCATTTGCCAGCGCAATGATATCGTCCGACAGGGCTTCCAGTTCTTCCCGCGAATACTCAATCACGCTGGTCTTTTTCAGGAACGTATCGGTCGACAGCGGCGAAAAGAACCGCGCCGAACCCGAAGTCGGCAGCACGTGGCATGGCCCCGCCATATAATCGCCAAGCGGCTCGGGCGAATACTGCCCGAGGAAAATCGCGCCCGCGTTGGTCAGAAGCGGCAGCAGCTCGCGTGGCGCAGCCGTGCAGACTTCCAGATGCTCGGGCGCAACGAGGTTTGCCATGGCGCATGCGTCGGAGAGTTCTTCAAACACCACGGCGCAGCCGTAATTTTCCACGCTTTCCCGGATGATGTCCCAGCGCGGCATCCGGCGCGCCATACGCTCCATCTCGCACGAAATCGCCTGCGCCTGCGCCATGGAATCGGTCAGCAGCACGGCGGAGGCCAGCTTGTCATGCTCGGCCTGGCTGAGCAGGTCAGCCGCGACATAGGTGGGGTTCGCCGTGTGGTCTGCAATGACAAGCACCTCGGACGGCCCTGCAATCATGTCGATATCGACCGTACCAAAGACCAGCTTCTTGGCCGCCGCGACAAAGGCGTTGCCCGGGCCGACAATTTTATCCACCTGCGGGATAAAGCCCGCACCATAGGCCAGCGCCGCGATAGCCTGTGTGCCTCCCACTGCGATGACCGTATCCACGCCCGCGATGTACGCCGCCGCCAGGACTTCGGTGGACAGGTTATCGGTCGGGGGCGTGACCATGACCAGCTCGCCAACCCCGGCAACCTTAGCCGGGATGGCGTTCATCAGCACGGAGGACGGATACGCCGCCGTCCCGCCCGGCACGTACAGGCCGGCCTTGTGCAGGCCGCGCACAGTCTGGCCGAGCACTGCGCCCGCGCTGCGCCGGTATTCCCAAGTCTTTACCATCATCTTCTCATGATAGTCCCGGATGTTTGCGGCCGCCTTTTCCAGCGCGGCGCGCAGCTTCGGGTCGCAGGCGTTATATGCCTTTTCCAGCACCACCGGCGAAATCACATAAGGTTTGGTCTTATCAAAGCGCATGGAATACTTTTCGACCGCCTCCATGCCGTTTTCGCGCACATCCTCCAGGATGCCGCGCACAATATTTTCAATATCGCCGCGGGTCTCGGCTGCACGCGCTTTCATCTCCGCGATGACGCGCCGCTCGGCCTGCCCGTCGGCCACAACCGTCTTTAGAAACATCGTGCAAATCCCTCGCTTTTTTGCGTCAGGAGATCGGGGATATGGAAGCGTCCATCGTATGGTTTTGCCTCCTGTTTTCCCATCTCCTATCTTACTTTTCCAGCCCTGCTTCCAGCTCCGCGATGACCTTTTCAATCGCGGCCTTTTTCATCTTGGCGCTCGCCAGATTAACAATGACGCGCGCCGAAATGGGCGCCACATCCTCGATCACCTCGAGCCCGTTTTCGCGGAGGGTCGAGCCGGTCTCCACGATATCCACAATGGCGTCCGCCAGCTCGAGCAGGGGCGCAAGCTCCACCGAGCCTTCGATCTTAATGGTCTCCACATCCATATTCTTCTTATGGAAAAATGCCTTGGTAACATTGGGGTACTTGGTCGCAATGACCGGGGCTTTGTAATCCCCGTAAACCTGCTTGCCTTTCTTCGTGGCCAGGGCAAACCGGCATTTGCCAAAGCCGAGGTCGACCATTTCGTAAAATCTTCCGCCCTTTTCCATGATGGTATCCTTGCCGACCACACCCATGTCGCATACGCCGTGCTCGACATAAGTGATGACGTCTGCCGCCTTGGCGAGCACAATTTCGACCGCTGTGCCCGGCAGCGTGAAAATCAGCTTGCGGGAACCGGCCTCGAGCTCGGAAATATCGTAGCCGGACGCCTTCAGCAGCGCAAGGGTTTTCTTTTCCAGACGGCCCTTGGTCAGCGCAATCCGTACCGAATCGCGGCGCGCGGATGCGGTTTCCGGCACATTCCCGGCTAGGCTCTCGGCCACGCTCTCCACGTCGATGCCAAAGCCGCCCGCCGGCATATCCTTTCCAAACTTCGCGCACAGGGCATTGTAACGCCCGCCCGCGAGGATGGCCGCGCCCGCGCCGCCGCAATAGCCCCGGAACATGATCCCGGTATAATAATCCATCTCATGCACCAGACCGAGATCAATCATGACCGAGCCGCCAAACCCGGCCTCATCCAGCGCGGCATACAGCCGGCGCAGGTAAGCGATCGCTCCCAGCACGCGCACATTGCCGGTCAGTACCTCGACCTCGTCGAGCACTTCGATGCCGCCGAACAGCTGCGGCATCGCGTACAGCGCTTTGGCCTCCGGCCGGTTGTGATAGGGCGTAAGCACATCGCCCAGCGCCGCAAACGATTTATTTTCGATCAGGCGGCGGATGGACTCGGCCGTGGCCGCGTCCACGCCCAACGCTTCGATGAGCGCCTTGTAAATCTCGGCATGGCCAAGTTCGATGCGGAAATTCTCCGCCCCCGTGCTTCCCAGCGCTTCAAACGCCGCGGTCAGGATATCAAGATCGGCATGCAGGCCGTCCGCGCCGATCAGCTCGGCGCCGATCTGCAAAAACTCTCCCTTGTGGCCGTGGCCGCCGGATACCGAACGGAACACTTTCTGACTGTAATACAGGCGGACCGGCAGCGCCGCGTCATCCAGGCGGGTAGCCGCAATGCGCGCGATTGGAGTCGTATTGTCTGGGCGGGCGACACAGATGCGGCCCGACTTATCGACAATTTTGAGCATGGTGTCCTGATCCAGCTCCGGATTGGCCTGGGCGAACACATCGTAATACTCGACCGCCGGGGTAATAATTTCGCTGTATCCTTTGTCCTCCAGCGTTGCGCGGATGGCGTTCTCAGCCTTCCGCAGCGCGCGGCAGGATGCAAAAAGCAAATCGCGCGTGCCCTCGGGGGTGGAAATGTTATATCGGTTCATGAATGGAATTCTCCTCAAATATTTTATCGTGTTAAAATACTAACACGAAAAATCAGCTCTGTCAAGGCTTTCCTGCCGATTCCCGAAGTTTTACACAACATCCCGTCTGTTTTCACGCAAACAGGCTGATCTGGGTGGTTTTTGGCATGGAACCCAGCGCGCCAATTTCCCCCAGCGTCTCCACAACCGCCTTGGATACCTTGTTGCAGCGCACGAGCAGCTCTTCCGCGGACAGAAACGGGCCGTTTTTGCGTTCTTCCACGATATTGACCGCGGCCTGCTCTCCTACGCCCGGCATGGAGGTAAACGGCGGGATAAGCCCGTCCTCAGCCACAAGGAAATCGGTCGCGTCCGATTGGTAAACGTCCATGGGTTTAAAATGGAACCCGCGGCGATAAAACTCATGTACCACCTCGAGCGTGGTCTGGGTTTCCTTTTCGGCTGCGGAAATCGTTTTTTCGCGCTCCTTCTGCTGAAGTTCGCGCACCTTATCCATACAGACCTTGTCGCCCCTGATCATGCAGGCAGCGTCAAAGCCCTTGGCACGGATGGAAAAATACGCCGAATAGAACGCGAGCGGCTGATGTACCTTGAACCACGCGATGCGGAACGCCATCATGACATAGGCGACCGCATGCGCCTTTGGGAACATGTACTTGATTTTCTTGCATGAGTCGATATACCACTCCGGCACTTCCTGTGCGCGCATGGCCTCCTCCCACTCGGGTTTCAGGCCCTTGCCTTTTCGCACGCTCTCCATGATGGTAAAGCTCAGCTTTGGCTGCACGCCTTTGAGGATGAGGTAATTCATGATATCATCGCGGCAGCAGATGCAGTCGGCCAGCCCAATGCCCTGATGCACCAGATCCTGCGCGTTGCCCAGCCACACGTCGGTGCCATGCGACAGGCCGGAAATGGAGACCAGCTCGGCAAAGGTCGATGGCTTGGTTTCCGATACCATGCCGCGCACGAACTTGGTGCCGAACTCGGGCACAGCCACACAGCCAAGGTCTCCCAGCAGCGCGTCGGGCGTGTCGTCCACATACCGCAGCGCCTTGTTGCTTGTAAACAGGCTCATCACCTCCGGGTCGTCCAGCGGGATTTCCTGCGCGTTCACGCCTGTGATGTTCTCCATGTGGCGGATAATCGTCGGGTCATCGTGCCCCAGTTCGTCGAGCTTGAGCAGGTTTTCATCGATCGAGTGATACTCGAAATGCGTGGTAATGATGTCGGAATCCGGATCGTCCGCCGGGTGCTGCACCGGGCAGAAATCGTAGATCTCGACCTCCTTTGGAACGACGACGATGCCGCCAGGATGCTGGCCCGAGGTGCGGCGCACCCCGGTGCAGCCGGCCGCCAGCCGGTTTTCCTCGGCGCGCGAACAGCTGATGCCGCGCTCCTCCATATACTTCTTGACATAGCCGTATGCGGTCTTTTCGGCCACCGTACCGATGGTGCCCGCGCGGAATACATGGTCATGGCCAAACAGCTCGCCGGTATACCAGTGGATCTTGGACTGGTATTCACCAGAAAAATTCAGGTCGATATCCGGCACCTTGTCGCCCTCAAACCCAAGGAAGGTTTCAAACGGGATGCCGAATCCCTGTTTGGTGAGCGGCCTGCCGCATTTTGGGCAGGTTTTATCGGGCAAGTCCACGCCGCAGGAAAACTCATCATGCCATTCCACATATTTGTCCTCCGGGCACAGATAGTGCGGCGGGAGCGAGTTGACCTCTGTGATATCCGCCGTGAACGCCGCGAACGACGAGCCGACCGAACCGCGCGAGCCGACCAGATAGCCGTCTGCAAGCGATTTGGTCACCAGCTTCTGCGCAATGATATACATGACCGCGTAGCCGTTGCCGATAATGGAGTTCAGCTCGCGGTCAAGGCGCTGCTGCACCAGCTCGGGCAGCGGGTCACCGTAAATGCGCTTCGCCTTTTCATAGCTCATGCTGCGCAGGTCGTCCTCCGCGCCGTCGATGTGGGGCGGGTAGTTTTCGCGCGGCACCGGCCGCAGGGTCTCGCACCGGTCCGCGATTTTGTTGGTGTTGGTCACCACGACCTCATAGGCGCGGTCGGCGCCCAGATAAGAAAACTCCTCCAGCATTTCTTCGGTCGTGCGCAGATAGAGCGGCGCCTGGTTGTCGGCGTCCGAAAAGCCCTGCCCAGCCATCAGGATGCGCCGGAAGGCTTCGTCCTCCGGCTCCAGGAAGTGTACGTCGCCGGTCGCGCAGCAGGGCTTGCCCAGTTCGTCGGCCAGCTTCAGGATTTTCCGGTTATAGTCGCGCAGCTCCTCTTCATCCTTCGCCATCCCCTTGCCGATCATAAACTGGTTGTTGCCCACCGGCTGGATTTCCAGATAGTCGTAGAAGGACGCAATGCGTTTGAGTTCCTCCCAGCCCGCGCCGTCCACCATGGCGCGGAACAGCTCCCCTGCCTCGCAGGCCGAACCGAAAATCAGCCCCTCGCGGTGCTTAATTAGCTCGGAGCGCGGCATGAGCGGCTTTTTGTAGAAATAGTTCAGATAGCTATATGAAATCAGCTTGTACAAGTTTTTCAGACCGGTCTGGTTTTGCACCAGGATAATAAAATGATAGCGGTTCAGGTTTTTGAGCGAGCCGGTCTTGGCGCGCTGCCCGGCGAGCAGCGGATTGATGTCCGAAATGTTCACGGCGTGCAGTTCGGTGCGCAGCTTGTCCACCAGCTTGCCCCAGATGCGGGCCAAAACAGTCGCGTCCTCGCTCGCGCGGTGGTGCTCAAACGGCCCGGCCGCCAGTTCCTTGGCAAGGATGTTCAGCTTATGCTTGTTCAGATGCGGCAGCAGGATGCGCGACATTTCCAGCGTGTCGATGGAGGTAAATTCCTGCTCGATGCCGAGCCTTTTACACGCCGCGTTCAGGAATGACATGTCAAATCCTGCGTTGTGCGCCACCAGCGCGCGCCCGCCGGCAAATTCCAAAAACTTGGGCACCGCCTCGCGCAGCTCGGGCGCGCCGGCCACGGTTTCGTCTGAAATACCGGTCAGTTCGGTAATCTCAGGCGGAATTGGCTTGTGTGGGTTCACATAGGTCTGGAACGAATCGATGATCTGCCCATCGCGCACCAGAACCGCCGCAATTTCGGTGATTTCCTCGGTGGACGGCTTCAGCCCCGTGGTTTCAAGGTCAAAGACGATCACTTCGCCCGAAAGCGGCGCGTCTCCCTTGCCGCGCACAACCGACACGCCCGCCGCGTCATTGATGTAATACGCCTCCACGCCGTAGAGGATTTTCAGGTCAATCTTGTTGCGCTCAATGGCATGCATGGCCTCGGGGAACGCCTGCGCCACTCCGTGGTCCGTGATGGCCATGGCCGGATGCTCCCAGAGCTTGGCGCGCTGCATCAGCGCCTTCGTCGAACTCATGCCGTCCATGGCGCTCATGTTGGTATGCAGATGCAGTTCCACGCGCTTCTTCTCCGCACGATCCATGCGCACCTTTTTCCTCGCCTTGACAATCGCGGTTGCTTCGAGGACGCTTTCCTTTTCAAAGGTATCGTAGGTGATCTTGCCCTGCACGGTCACATAAAGGCCGGTCTTGAGCAGCGGAACCACCTCCTCGCCCTGCTCCTTGCTGAGGAATTTGGTGACGCGCACCGAGTTGGTATTGTCGGTGATGTCAAAGGACAGCTTGACATACTCCTTGCCGTTTTTCTTGGACGTAATCTCGCGGTGGTCGGCAAAAAAGATTTCGCCCTGCACGGTCACGCGGTCGAACTCGCCCATGGCGTCGCGGATGGTCATGGGCTCGTCGGCGTACAGCTTGCCGAAAATCAGGTTCTCGTCCGCCACCTTTTCGGCCCGGGGCCGCTGGAACGGGCGGTTTTCCCCGCTCGGCTTGGGGCGCGGTTTTCTGGGCTTATCCGGCAGGTCGGGCGCCGGGCATTCCTTTGCCGCCTGCGCCAGCGCCTGTTTGCGCGCGCTGCGCTGCGCTTCGATGACCTCCTTTGCCGTGCGGTCGTCGAACGGCACCGCCACCACCGGTACCTCCAGCCCGGTTTCGGTGCGGATGCGGTCGGCCATGCTGTGGAGCGCAAGCTTTAAATACTCGCGCGCCGCCTCGCTCATGGAAATATGCAGCTCGCCCTGCTCGGTTTTCCATTCGCTGTCCGCGAGCAGGCCGCAGGCGGACGGGGTCTCGGCACACAGCCGGTCGCGCAGGGTGCGCAGATAGCCTTCGGTCAGCCCTTCCAGCTCATAGCGCGGGGAAATGCGCATGCGGGTGAGCGCATAGGCCCTGGCGATGGCGCGCTCAAGCAGCCCGAGCGCCTTGACCGGCACAATTTCTTCAAATCCCACATGGCAAATCATGGTCTTTTTATCCGGGCTGACGGCCAAAGAGCGCACTTCCCCTTGATCGAAGTACGCCCTTACCGATTCTTCTATTTTACAGCGATCAAACAGATCGGCCAGTGCTCTCGCCATAACTGCTCCTTCCGGTTCGCTTACGGTTCACAGCTTTCGATCTCGCGCATCAGCTCGTCCACCAGCTTGTCCTGCGGCACGCGGCGCAGGATTTCGCCCTTGCGGAAAATGAGGCCCACGCCGTCGCCGCCCGCAATGCCAAGGTCGGCCTCGCGCGCCTCGCCCGGGCCGTTCACGGCGCAGCCCATGACCGCGACCTTAAGTTTCTTTCCGTGAATTCCGGCCGCGCGCTGCTCGACTTCCTTTGCGATACCGATCAGGTCAATGCGGGTGCGGCCGCAGGTTGGGCAGGAAACGACGTTTACGCCGTCGTCATTGAGGCCGACCGCCTTCAAAATCGCCTGCGCGGCATAGATTTCTTTCACCGGGTCGTCGGTCAGGGACACGCGGATGGTATCCCCGACGCCAAGCGCCAGCAGGCCGCCGATACCGGCCGCCGACTTGATGGTGCCCATATATTCGGTACCCGCCTCGGTCACTCCAAGGTGCAGCGGATAATCGGTCTTTTCGTGCGCGAGCAGGTACGCCCGCATGGTGTACGGCACGGAGGAGGACTTCATGGACAAGCAAATATCATGAAAATCAAACTTTTCCAGCAGCGACGCATGATAGAGCGCCGACGCGACCAACGCTTCGGGCGTCGGGCCGCCGTATTTTGCCAGGATCTCCTTTTCCACCGAGCCGGAGTTCACACCGATGCGGATGGGGATTCCCTTCGCGCGCGCGGCCTGCACCACCGCCTTCACACGGCCGTCCGCGCCGATGTTGCCCGGGTTGATGCGCACCTTCTGTACGCCCGCGGCAATGGCCTCCAGCGCGAGCTTATAGTCAAAATGGATGTCGGCCACGACCGGGATCGGGGAGCCTTCACAAATCACGCCGAGCGCGTGTGCGGCCTCCCTGTCCGGCGCCGCGCAGCGGACAATCTGGCAGCCCGCGTCCGCAAGCGCGCGGATCTGCCGGAGCGTCGCCTGCACGTCGCGCGTGTCGGTGTTGGTCATGGACTGAACTGCCACCGGCGCGCCGCCGCCGACCGGTACGCCGCCAACCTGAATTCTTCTTGTCTGTTTCATGCGGAAAACCTCCCCTTATCCAATCAGCCGCAGCACGTCGTTGCCGGTCACATAGACCATCAGGCCGAGCAGCAGCACCAGTCCGGCAGCATTGACATAGCCCTCCAGCTTTGGGCCAAGCGGTTTGCGGCGAATGGCTTCCACCATCAAAAACAGCAGGCGGCCGCCGTCCAGCCCAGGGATGGGCAGCAGGTTCATGACGCCAAGGTTGATGGAAATAAAGGCCACAAGATACCAGAACGACCGCAGGTTGGTCTGCGCGGTCTGCGCCATCACGCCGGTCACGCCGACCGGGCCGGACAGCTGATCCATGCCCACCCGCCCGCTGGCCAGGTCGCCGAGCGAATCCCAGATGACGCGCGCCAGGCTGACCGACTCCCAAAACGCGGTTTTGAAGCGCAGCGGCAGCGTGATTTCCTCGGTTGCAAAATGCAGGCCGTAGCGCAGCTGGCCATCTACCTCCACATCCGGCTTCATCGGAAGGCCGTCGATACGCACCTTTTCGCCGTTTCGTCGCACGACAATATTAAATTTGCCGTCTGCGGCCCCTTGGGCGATGGCGACGTCCACGTCGCTGCGCTGATGGATTTTGTAGCCGTCGATCTCGAGGAAGGTGTCCCCGGCCATCAGGCCGTCCTCGCCCTCATGTTGGAAGCCTTCGTAAAAGAAATCCAGCGTGGGCACCACGATGCGTCCGTCCGTAACGCCCGGCAGGATGAGCAGCATGATCACAAACCCGGTGATAAAGTTCATCAGGACGCCCGCGACCAAAATCAGGAACCGGCGCGGGCGGCTGGCCTTGCCAAACGAACGCTCGGAGACCGCCTCGCCATCCTCGCCTTCCATCACGCATGCGCCGCCGATGGGCAGCAGGCGCAGGCAGTATCTGGTTTCCCCAAAAGTATGCGACCAGAGTACCGGCCCCATACCAATCCAGAATTCTTCGACTTTCACGCCGCCGCGCTTGGCGGCCACCAGATGCCCGAGCTCATGGAGCATGATCAACAGGCCGAACGCCAGCAATGCCAGAAGGATGCCGGGCAGGTTGGAAAGAATACCGTTCATAAATGATACCTCATTGCGATTTTCGGGTGGAATTACTGGCTCGAATAGACCGCTTCCCGTGCCGCGCGGTCAAACGCGAGCACATCGCCGATGGTGTCCGCGCGCTGCTGCGGCAGGGCGGCAAGCGCCCGCTCGACCAGACGTGGGATGTCGGAAAACCCAATTTTCCGATCCAGAAACAGGCCGACCGCGGCTTCGTTTGCACCGTTCAGGACCGCGCCCGCGCTGCCCTTTTGCCGGGCGGCTTCGCGCGCAATGCGCAGCGCCGGAAAGGCCTCTTCATCGGGCGCATAGAAGGACATATGCCCGACTTTGGCCAGGCACAGCCGCTCCATCTTGCACGGCACGCGCGCGGGATAGGTCAATGCGTACTGGATGGGCAGGCGCATGTCTGGCAAATCGAGCTGCGCGAGCACCGCGCCGTCCTCAAATTCAATGAGCGAGTGCACGATGCTCTCACGATGGATGACGATCTCGATGTCGTCCGGGTCCATACCGTACAGCCACATGGCTTCGATCAGTTCCAGGCCCTTGTTGAACATGGTCGCCGAATCAATTGTAATCTTGGCCCCCATCGACCAGTTTGGATGCTTCATCGCCTGCTCGACCGTCACATGCTCCAGCTCTGCGGCGGTTCTGCCGAAAAACGGCCCGCCGGATGCGGTCAGGATGATTTTGTCGAGCCGGTTCCCCTGCGCGGCCTGCACGCACTGAAAAATCGCCGAGTGCTCGGAGTCCACGGGCAGGATTTTAACGCCCCTGCCCCGCGCAGCCTCTGTGACGAGGTGGCCCGCGCAAACGAGGGTCTCCTTGTTTGCAAGCGCGATATCGTGCCCGGCCTCAATGGCCGCCATGGTGGGCAGCAGGCCGACCATGCCCACAACCGCGGTCGTGACAATATCGGCGGAAGGCAGCGACGCGGCTTCGATTAGGCCGTCCATCCCCGCCGCCACGCGGATATCGGTGTCGGCAAGCGCGGTTTTGAGTTCCTTTGCCGCCGCCTCGTCGAACGCAACCGCCAGCTCGGGACGCAGGGCGCGCGCCTGCCGCTCCAAAAGCTTTACGTTGCGGTTGGTCGTGAGCGCGACGGCCCCGGCATTTATAGAATCCAGCACATCGACCGTCTGGGTGCCGATCGAGCCGGTCGAGCCCAGAATGGAAATGCGTTTTTTCTCTATCATTGTAGTCCCTTCATTTCTCAAATATGCGTTCACACGCCAAACGCCCGCAGGATCAGTTCGGCCACGGGCGCGACAAAAATCACGCTGTCAAAGCGGTCGAGCACGCCGCCATGCCCTGGGAAGATATGGCCGTAATCCTTAATGCCGGTCTGCCGCTTGATGATGGAGAACGACAGGTCGCCCACCTGGCCGATGGCCGCGCCGGCCGCGCCCATGAGCGCGGCAGCGCCATAATGAATGTCCAGCCCGGCGAAGCGGTTGAAAAGAACCGCCACAAGCAGCATGAGGACGGTTGCGCCCGCCACGCCGCCAACCGCGCCTTCGACGGTCTTTTTCGGGCTGATGACCGGCGCCAGCTTATGCCTGCCGAAGGCCATGCCCGCAAACAGCGCGCAGGTATCCGAGCCCCAGGCCGCCACCAGCGGCAGCAGGACAAGGAACTCCCCGCCATCCATGGCAAAGATGCGCCACAGCGACAGCAGCAGCAGGGGCAGCGCCGCGCCGCCGAACAGGCCGACCGCGATTTCCTGGAAGGCGGTCGTGTCGTAATGCCGCAGCAGCATGGCAAACAGCGCAATGAGCAGCGTGAGCACAATTGCTGCAATCCAAAACAGCTTGTCTTCGGCTTTCCGGTACATGACACATCCGAGGATCACAGAGCAGCCGATGCAGCACCCGACCACCTGCCGGTTTTTCACAAGGCCGGTTGCGGCCGTCAGCTCATACGTAGCCAGGGCGCATAGAATGGTCAGCGCAATGGACAGCACGGCGGGCGGGAATACATACAGCGCAAGCAGGACGAAAACAAATCCCGCCACGCCAAATAAAACTCTGGCTTTCATAACAAAAAGCTCCTATTTCTAAGCATAATTCGGGGCGCTGCGGGCGGATCAGACTCCTCCAAAGCGGCGGTTCCTGTGATGGAACACATCAATGGCTTTGTCCATATCCGCCGTGGAGAAATCCGGCCACAGCACGTCCGTGAAGTAGTACTCGCTGTACGCCGACTGCCACAGCAGGAAATTAGAAGTGCGGATCTCGCCCGAAGGGCGGATAATCAGATCCGGATCGGGCATGTGCGCGGTGTAAAGCCGCTGGGAAATGCTGTCCTCGGTGATCTCCGCAGGCGCAAGCTTTCCGGCTTTTACATCCTCCGCGAGCGCCCGCACCGCGTTTTTGATTTCATCCCGGCCGCCGTAGTTGATGCACAGGCTGGCCGTGGCCGCGTCCGGGCCAAGACGGTCCGCGATCTCATCCACCTCGTCGATCTGCGCCCGGATATCCGCCGGCAGCGGGGCCAAATCCCCCAAAATACGCACCGCCACGCCGCGCTGAAACATGGTTTCCGCAGCTTCCTTCAGGTATTTGCGGAAAAGATCCATCAAAGCGTCCACTTCCTCCCGCGGGCGCTTCCAGTTCTCTGTGGAAAAGGCGTATACGGTGAAATACTGCACGCCGATGTCCTTACAGTAGGTCGCAATGGTGCGGAAAGTCTCCGCGCCGGCCGCATGGCCGGCCGACCGCGGCAGGCCGCGCTTTTTGGCCCAGCGGCCGTTGCCGTCCATAATGACCGCGATATGGCGCGGAACCGGGCGGCTTCTGTCCGCTTTCGGCACAGTTTTCCCCCGGAATCGTTTAAAAATCCCCATTTTTACCTCATAACAGTATAGAGGGACGGCAAACCGCCGCCCCCCTTTTTTCTCTTATACTTCCGCCAGCTCCTTGGACTTCTTGGCCACGATGCCGTCAATCTCCTTGACGAACTTGTCGGTGGTCTTCTGCATCTTGTCCTCTGCCTCGTGCAGCTCGTCCTCGGTCATCTCGCTCTTCTTCTGCGCTGCCTTGCACTTGTCGATGGCTTCGCGGCGCACGTTGCGGATGGCGACCTTGCTCTCCTCGCCGATCTTGGAAACCTGCTTGATCAGTTCCTTACGGCGCTCCTCGGTCAGCGGTGGGAAGGTCAGGCGGATGACCTTGCCGTCATTCTGCGGATTGATGCCCAGATCTGAGGTCTGGATGGCCTTCTCAATTTGGCGCAGGATGGAACCATCCCACGGCTGGATGGCCAGCGTGCGCGGGTCGGGGGTGGAAACCGCGGCCACCTGGTTGAGCGGGGTGGGCGCGCCGTAGTATTCTACGGAAATCTTGTCGAGGACGCCCGGGTTTGCACGGCCTGCGCGGATGGCGGCCAGTTCCTTGCCGAGTACCTCAATGGTTTTGCTCATCTTGTGCTCATAAGGCTTGAGATCTGCTTTCATCGTACTTCCTCCTCTTTCACGATCGTGCCGATGTTTTCTCCGGTGACGACACGATAAATATTCTCGGGGTCGCTCAGGGCGAATACCAGAATCGGGATGTGGTTGTCCATGGACAGGCTGGTGGCCGTGGTGTCCATGACGCCAAGCCCCTGGTTCAGCACGTCCATATAGGTCAGGCTGTCGTATTTCTTGGCGTTCGGGTTTTTGGCCGGGTCGGAATCATACACGCCGTCAATATTTTTGGCGAGCAGGATCACGTCCGCGTTGACCTCGGCCGCGCGCAGCACGGCCGCGGTGTCGGTCGAGAAATACGGGCAGCCGGTGCCGCAGCCAAAGATCACGACGCGGCCCTTTTCCAGATGGCGGGTCGCGCGCGAACGGATATACGGCTCCGCGATCTTGTTCATTTCAATGGCAGTCTGCACACGCACGTCCACGCCGCGCTGCTCGAGCGCATCCTGTAAAGCAAGGGCGTTGATCGTGGTGGCGAGCATGCCCATATAGTCGGCGCGGGTACGCTCCATCTTGCCGCCGCCATCCTTGACGCCGCGCCAGAAGTTGCCGCCGCCGACGACGATGCCAACCTCACAGCCAATTCCCGCCACGCGCTTAATCACGTCACACACCGGGCCGATGACGTCGTCAAAGTTCAGGCCAAAATGTTTGTCGCCCGCCAGCGCTTCGCCGCTGATTTTGATGAGTACACGTTTATACTTCGGAGTGTCCATCGATAATCCTCCTGTTTTTTTGCTGAATCGTCTCAATTTATTGTATCGTATCTACCGCTGTTTTGCAAAGCCTTTCACCCTCTTTTTTATGAACGGATGGTAAAAAATTTTGCGTTGCAGGCAAGTAAATTTTATAAAGATGTGTCATAGTGTTTTCAAAATGTCTTTATTTCCCTTTTTTCTTTTGTTTTAATTTACAGAAATATGAAATGCTTTCATACATTTATCACGATAATTCATTTAAAATACACGTTACAATGTCTATAAAGAGATGAACGGCAGCCCGATTAAAATGGAAGCGCGTAAACGCGCATCAAAATAACCAAAATCGGAGAAATAAAAAAGTTTCCCTTACATTCCCTATGAAAATGTGCTAAAATAGAATCAAACAGCGTGTGGTTCGTTTGGAACGTAAGTCCAGCTCGTGCCCATACGCTGTTTTGCTTCATCCTGCCGCCGCACCGGCGGCAGCCGCATTTTTTATTGTAAAACAGGAGGGAAAACTATGTTTAAGCCCGGACAGCTCGTGGTTTACGGCGGGGAGGGTGTATGCAAAGTCGCGGATGTCGGCGTCCCGGATCTCGCCGGCATGAAGACTGACCGCATCTATTATACCCTTTGCCCAGTTGGCCGAAATGTAACAGTCTATGTCCCCACCGACAAGGCCGGTTCCATGCGCCCGGTTATGACCGCCGACGAAGCCAGGGCCCTGATCCGGCAGATGCCGGACATTGAACCCCTGCCCGTGAGCCATACCGGACCGTTCATGCAAAAGGATTCCTACGACCATGCGCTGCATTCGCATAAGCGCGTCGACCTCGTCCGCATTCTCAAGACGGTGTACCGCAAGCAGCATCCGGCCGACGCGCGCGGGCGCCAGCCCGGCCGCATTGATGAGGAATACCGCAAGCGCGCGGAAATCATCCTGTACAGCGAGTTTTCCGCCGCGCTGGATATCCCATTCGAGGATGTGCCTGCGTATATCCAAAAGGCTGTCGAGGGCAGCGTCTGACCCCGATGAATATCCGCAAAACGCCTCCGGCATACGCCGGTCCCCGCAAGACAGCAGCACAATTACGATTTATTGCCTCTATCATACGGGGCTCGCAAACAAAAAAACAGGCGGTACTTGGCATGAAAGCCGAGCGCCGCTTATTTTTTTGCCCACACTGGAACGCAATAGATTAAGTTTTTGCAGCGGCCGCGGCGTCCAGTATACGGCCGGAAGATACCGGGAACATCCAGCCCGGCCAGCTTCCGGATTGCCGCCCGCACGCCGGAGCGTGTATACAAAAACGTTTTCCGTTACATCGACACGCTTTTCCATCCGGTCACGCCCTTGCTTGTCAGGCGTTTTTTCTCAAAAATTTGCCTTCGCGGGCAAAATGTCAAGCCGCACGAAGGCGCTATTTTATGACTATTCAGGCGAAACACCTCAGGGCTGTCACGGTTTTCCCGCGCCGCTCTTTTGCTTCTTTTTATCGTTGATCGTCTTTTGCACCCGCTGCAACTTTCCGTAATGCACCAGGTTGCAGACGGCGAGAATGGAAACGATGTAATAAGCCGGATCAAAAATTTTTATAATTCCGGGAACAAAATAATGATGCACCAGCACAAAAGCATCCACAAGCAGCGCCATCACGACAATGGTAATCCCGGTCGCCTTGATAAAAAGCTCCGGGTTTGCCATGGTTTCCAGATAGGTCTTCCGGATAATGCGCGGCCTGCCAGTGCGGAACATGACCACGCCCATCGCAAGGATTGCTGTGCTGATCAGCATCTCCACCAGTTCAAATCCCATCATAAAATCGGTTTCCCTCCTTTACGCACGCTTTCTGCGTCTCCAGTAGATAAATCCGCCTGCAAGAAACAATGCCGGCGCCAGCAGCACGCAGGGGATGCTCCACGCGCCCGGATTTGCCACGGAATTATAGACCGGCTGCAGGCTGTGCGCAGGAATTACCGTAGTATCGTCTGAACCAATCAGCTCTGCCGCCGCATTGACAAAAATATCAAGATTTGCCGCATTTGAAAACGCATCGGTGATCTCGGGATAGATTAGCGTCGGTGCGGTGATAACCGTCAAAGCGCCGCCGTCCACAAGCGCCGCAGAGGCGCCGATGGAGAAGACGCCGTTGACCTGCTGTCCGGCAATCACGCCCGCCGCATACGCACTGGTATCCATAAAGGACGTCAGCGTGACGCCTTCTGCTGCCGAAAGCCGCATACCCAGCGCCTCGGTGACCAGTGCAAGGCTGTTCGAGTCGATACCGGCGGTGATCGTGCTTTCGGTGCTCAAAACCGGGAAAAATTCATAGTAGCTTTGCTGATAATAGCGCTCCAGCTCCGCCACATAGCCGTCTGTCACCGTTATGCCCATACTTTCCAGCAGGCTCTTCAGCCTGGGCTGTCCGTGCAGGTTTTCCGACAGCAGCATCACACCGCCGCCATCTGCCAGCTTGCCCCGCAGCAGCTCCAGTTCATTTTCCGCGAAATCGGTCTTGGGATCGTTGATAATCAGCAGATTACAGTCCCCGGGCAGGCCGGCTTGCATTAGATTCACACTTTTTATTGTGTAATTGCTTTTGCCAAGGCTGGCTGTAACCGTATTGGACAGCTCGCTCTCCTGATGCCCCTCGGTAACATAAATTGTGTAATCCGCGCTGCCGGTCACATACGCAATGGCTGAGGTCAACTGTCCCTCGCCGTCAAAGCTGGTCTCGGTACGGACGCCTGAATTGTAATACGCCCAGACATCCAAAACAACGATATCCCCGAAGGGGATTATCTTTTGCCTGCCGGTCTGCGCATCCTTCACCACAACATTCTGGTTGGTAGCGCCCCAGAAGTCCGCTGCCGCCGGATCCTCCGTCAGATTTACCAGCTCGGTTGTGATATGGTCGGAGTACTTTTCATATTCCTTCGCGATGACCTGAATTCGGGAATCCGCCGTTGCGTTTTCGTAAATCACCGCGATCGTGATATCATCCTCAAGCCCCCGCAGCATTTCCACCGTCTCATCGGTCAGGTTATAAAGTCCTGCCATGCTGAGATCATAATGAATTAGCCCGGCCGGCAGGCTACGGAAAATCAGGTTGAGCAGAATGATCCCTGCAACAACTGCCGCTGTCAGCCCGGCGCTGTAGCTGCCCCGGCGAAAGCGCAGTTGAAAATTCTCCTTATGTTTTCCCATCAGGACCACCTTCTCTTTTCCAGCCTGCGATCGGTCAAAAAGCAGAAAATTGCGGCAACCGATACATAGGACGCCCATGCCTCCATGCGCAGGATGCGATTGGCGACCATGTCCTTGAAACTGCCGTAAAACGAAATGCCGCCGAGATAATAGGACAGGCCGCTGCGATAATAATTGGGCTTGAGCAAGTAACCCATCACCAGCAGGCAGCTTCCGATGCCCGCCAGCAGCAGCGCCGCGCCCACATCTCTTGCGAGCAGGTAGTAGATGCCCGCCAGCACGAAAACCAGCACGATCATACCGCACAGGTTGACAACCGGCGACGAGGGCAGAAGCCCCAAAATCGTATCCCACAGATGGAACACCAGCAAGACGGCAAACGTTCCCGCCGCGGCGATGATCTGGCTCTCGGTCAAAGAGGAGATGAACATCCCAACACTGATATACGCGCATCCGATCAGGAAAAACGAACCGATGGCGGAAAAATCAACGGCGTAATTGCCCTCTCCCACCATGTCGATGAGCACCGGGCAGATGCAGAACATCGCCATCGGAACGGCAAACACCGTGACCATGGCAAAGTATTTTCCTGTCACGATCTCCCCGATGCTTACAGGAGCGGTCAGGATGCACTGGTCGCTTTTGCTGCGGCGCTCCTCTGCAAAGCTCTTCATGGTCAGAACCGGCACTGTAATCATCAGGATGAACATGGTGCTCTGAAGCGTCATGGCAAAGTAGGGATAACCACTCATCAGGTTATAAATCGCAAAATAAACACCGGTGGCAGCGGTCAGCACCGCAATAAACACCGGACCCATCATCGTCTGGAAATAGGAGGCAAGCTCCCGCTTATAAATCGCTTTCATGACTCCTCCTTTTGCGCTGCCGGACGGTTGCCGGCGGTCAAACGCAGGAATACGGTTTCAAGAGAGCAGCTCTGCTCCCGCATGGACAGGATCGGCAGGTCCGCCTGCGCCAGCGCACGGAAAATCGGGATTCGGATGTCGTTCTCGCCGCGCCTTGTGATGATCAACGGTTCACCGGTCTGTCCGGCGGCGGTTCCCTTCCGGATCTGTGCGACGCCTTCTATTCCGGAAAGCGCCTTTACCGCCTGCGCATACTCACCGGCAACCACCAATTCATACGTCCGGGTATTGTCAATCGTCCGCTCAAGCTCCTCCGGCGTACCCGCCGCCGCAAGATTTCCATGGCACAAAATTAGAATATGATCGCACAGCTCGCTGACTTCTGACAGAATATGAGAGCTCAGCAGAACCGTATGCTCGCCCGACAGGGCGCGAATCAAATCCCGGATTTCGATGATCTGCTGCGGGTCCAGTCCCACCGTAGGCTCGTCCAAAATAATGACCTCCGGCATACCGAGGATCGCATTGGCGACGCCGACCCTCTGCCGGTAGCCCTTGGACAGGCTGCCGATCAGCCGGTTCTGCATCGCGCCCAGATAGGTCTTTTCAATGGCATCGTCCACCAGCCCCCGTCTTCCTCTTTTCGGAAACCGTTTGAGCGCGGCCGTGAAATCCAGATACTCCCTGACGGTCATCTCCGGATACAGCGCCGGGATCTCCGGCAGGTAGCCGATGTGGCGCTTCGCTTTTTCCGGCTCCTTCATCATATCGATTCCGCAGATCAGCGCCGTGCCGTCGCTTGGCGCCAGATATCCGGTAATCATATTCATGGTTGTGGATTTGCCCGCGCCGTTCGGTCCAAGGAAACCACAAACCGTGCCCTGTTTGATCTTGAAATTCAAATGGTTTACAACAGTATGCTCTCCGAAGCGGCGAGTCAAATTCTGTACTTCGATCAAGGGTATCCGCACCTCTCTTTCGTGGCGTCCGCGGCGGATGCCGCATATATTCTCAAAGCCTGCACCAGGCCGCTGTTGACATCGTTATTATATCCTAACTTCGCTATCAATGCTTTGCATACTTTCTATCTTTCATGAAGATCAAAAGGGATTGCGTACCGCTTGTCTGCGAGCAAAATTGGGGGGCGCGTCATAACCCGGCCTGTCGCGAAGATATAAAAGAAATGAAATCAATTTCAATCATGCCCTCTGCCGGGCTGTCGGCGCCAAACGAACAGACAGCCTGCCTGTCCGGGGAATCCGGACGGTTTACCGGCACATCTTCAGGGCTGGGGCGCGCGCCTTCCCGCACGCCCCGATCCTGGTATAAAAATAAGGGAGGAAATACATTCAAATCCAATCATTCGCCAGTATACTGCGGTTCCCGCTTTTCCAGGAAGGCATGTATGCCCTCTGCGAAATCCTTATGCCGCGCCATATAGCGGGTGTAGGTGACCTCCAGGTCGTCCTTGCGCTTGATCTGAAAATCTTCCTGTGCATTGAGGCACGCCTTCAGATAACGCAGAACCAGCGGGCCGCGCTTGCAAATCTCCCGCGCCTCTTCCATGGCGACGTCCATCAGCTCCTCGCGCTTTACGACACGAGTCACGCCGCCGTACTGCATGAGCTCTTCGGCGGTGTAGAATTTGCCAAAATAGCAAGCCTCACGCTGAAGCTGGGGCGGCAGAATTCTGCCAAGATGGCCGGAACCGCCCACAACGCTGAGCTTTGCCTCGGGTGCGCCGAACTGCGTGCCCTCCGCCGCAATGGTGATATCCGCGCCTGCCGGATAGCACAGGCCGCCACCCAGGCAGTGGCCGTGTACCGCACAGATCAGCGGAACCTGCAGCTCATATAGCGCCTGTGCGCCGTCATAGTAATGCTCCTGGACGTTGGTAACGTCCTTATCCTCAACGCTCTGCGCAAAACGCTTGATGTCAACCCCGACGCAGAAGGTCTTCAGATCGGAGTGCATAACCGCAACATAAACGTCCCTGTCGCGGTTAATGTAATCGCAGATCAACAGGATCTCATCCTGTACGTCTCCGTTTGCGGCATTGACCGGCGGGTTGTGCAGGGTGATTACCGCAATGTGATCAATTACTTTTAAGAATACGGCCTTCAGCCTGTGCTCGCCGACGCTCTCAACAATCCTTTCAGCCATTTTCTTTTTCCTCCTCTTTGCCGTAGCGCGCTTCATACGCTGCCATCAGTCCGTCACGGAACTTGGGGTGCGCGATCCCAATGAGCAGCTTTGCCCTCTCACGCAGGCTCTTGCCCCGAAGATTTGCAATCCCATACTCGGTAACGATGTAATGTACATCCGCACGGGTCGTCGTGACCGTGGTGCCCTCCGGGAATACCGGTACAATACGGGAAATCTCGCCGTGCTTTGCCGTGGAGGGCATGGCCAGAATTGCCTTACCATCTGGGCAGCCGGCCGCGCCGCGGACGTAGTCCAACTGGCCGCCTATGCCGGAGAACTGCTTGGGGCCCATGGATTCGGAGTTTACCTGTCCGTTGAAGTCGACCTGCAGGCAGGAATTGATCGCAACCATCTTATGATTCTGCGCGATGACAAAGGGGTCATTGACATAGTCAACCGTAAGCATCATAACGTCCGGGTTGTTATCAACAAATTTATATAGCTTATCGGTGCCCATCAGGAATGCGGCAACCATTTTGCCCTTGTTGATCGACTTGGCATTGCCGGTGATGACGCCTTTTTCGTAAAGGTCGACAACGCCGTCGGAAAACATCTCGGAGTGGATCCCCAGATCCTTCTTATCCGACAGGAACTTGAGTACCGCATCCGGAATCGTGCCGATGCCGAGCTGAAGGGTAGAGCCGTCCTCAACAAGGCTTGCCACGTTGCGTCCAATCGCTTCCTCCACAGGGCCGATCTCACCGCCGCCAAGCTGAGGCAGCTGCTGGGATACCTCGCAAAAATAGTCGATCTTGGAGACATGGATGAACGAGTCGCCCATGGTGCGTGGCATCTGATCGTTTACCTGCGCGAGCACGAGCTTTGCATTGAGCGCTGCCGGCTTAGTGCCGCCGACCGAAACGCCCAGGGAACAGAAGCCATGTTCATCCGGAGGCGTTACCGATACCATCGCAACGTCAATGGGGAAGGCGCCATCCGAAAAGAAGCGGGTGGACTGATGATAGAAGAATGGAGTGTAGTCCGCACGGCCGCTCTGAACGGCTTCGCGGGTGGACTTGCCTACAAACATTGCATTGTGACGCAGATGTCCCTTCATCTTGGGCAGGCAGTATTCGCCCTTGCCCATCGGTACCCAGTGAACGATCTCAACATTCTGGTACTGTTCATAATTTGCCACCATAGCGTCTACTAGCGCCTGTGGCTCGTTTGCCGCGTGTCCGAAAAATACACGACAGTTATCCGGAATATACTTTACCGCTTGCGCGGGGCTTACGAGCCTCGAGCTGTAATATGTACGCCAATCCTGCATTGGAAATGTCTCCTTTTGCCGCTTGTAATTGAGTTTATGCTGTTTTTATTCTTCACCGAACTGGATCAGTACCTTCAGTGCGGACTTATCAGCGCGTGCCTTTTCAAAAGCTTCGATGCCGCGCTCCTTCGGATAAATGGCAGAAACGATTTTGCGCAGGGTCTCGTCCATCAGACCGTCATTGATCACCTTCGCCGCCGCTTCCATGCTCCTGGCCGTATGGTTGCGGACGCCAACGTACTTTGCCTCATTGAAAATGATGGCATTTACATGAAAGCCGCTGTCAAATCTGCCTGAACCGGGCATGCCGACCTGTACCATGGCGCCGCCCCGCTTGATCATCTTAAGCGCCGTATCAAAACCGCCCTGGAAGCCGGTAACCTCAAACACACGGTCGAACATCTCGCCGCCTGTGATGTCGCTGCACTGCTGTACGAAATCCTCGGCAGAGGAGTCCAGGCAGTTGAGGCCCAGCTCACGGGCAATTTTGATGCGATCCGGGCTGATCTCGCCCAGAACAACATTTGCCGCGCCATTTAACTTGGCAAACAGGCCGATTAGAATGCCGATGGTGCCCGCGCCGGCAATATAAACATCCTCGCCTGCCTGTAGTCCCGAATGCCGTACATCATGGACGGCAACGGTCAGCGGCTCGACCAGCGCTGCGATCTTCATGTCAACGTCGTCCTTGAACCGAATCAGGCGGTCTGCGCGAACCCGAACATACTCGCTGTAGAAGCCGTCAATGCCCGCGCCCATGATCTTGATATTCTTGCAGAGATTCTCTCTGCCGGAACGGCAGCCCGCACAGGACCCACAGCCCTGTACCGCATGCATTGCGACTTTATCGCCTACCTTGATATCGGTACGGCGGCGGCTGTTGATCGCGGTTACTACACCGCATGCCTCATGGCCCATCACGAAGGGCGGCCTTGCCGTCGGATGTTGTCCCCGGATAATGTGCATATCCGAACCGCAGATGCCGGCGTATACAACGCGGACGACTGCCTCTTCCTCGCCGGGAACCGGAATCGGCTCCTCGACAAGCTCGAGCTTTTCAATGTCTGTCAAAACTAATTTCTTCATTGCTTTTTGTCTCCAATCAGAACCCGGCCGTCAGCTGCCAAGCAGGCTGGGCAGGAACATGGATACGGGTTCAACAAAAGTTACCAGTGCCAGCACAATTAACAGGGCGACCAGAAATGGCGTGAGCTGTCGTATGTATCGCCCCATCTTCGCGTTGCAGACCGACAATACCGCGAAGGAAACAACGCCGAACGGAGGAGAAATGCCGCCGATGGTGATGTTGATACAAATGATAATGCCGAAGTGAATGGGGTTGATACCCAGCGCCAGAGCCGCGGGCAGCAGCAGCGGCGGGAAGATAATCAGGGCGGCGGTGGTATCAAAGAACATGCCCATGAGCAGCAGGAACAGGTTGACCAGCAGCAGGAATACGAACTTGTTATCGGTCAGGCTGGTCAGGAAGGTGGAGATCATTGCCGGAATCTGCTCCCAGCTCAGATACTTCGCCAGAACCTTGGCGGTGCAGATGATGAACATAACGCAGGCGGTACTGATAACCGACTCCTTAAGCACCAGCGGAATATGCTTGGGCTTGAACTCGTGATAAACAAAGATGCCGACCAGCAGAGAATACACAACCAGCACCGCTCCGCACTCTGTGGGGGTAAACCAGCCAAGACGCAGGCCAAGTACGATGCCGAAGGGCAGCATCAGCGCCCAGATGGACTCCAGCGCACCCTTGCCAATTTCGCTTAGGGAGGACATCTTGCCTCTCATCGCACCGTAGCCATCGCGGCTCGATACCAGATGGACGACGATCATCAGCGCGATTAAAATAGCAAAGCCGGGAATGTAACCTGCAAAGAACATGTTCTGAACCGAAACGTTCGCAACATTCGCATAAAGGATCAGGCAGATTCCGGGCGGAATAATCGGAGTGATACAGGAAGATGCCGAGGTCACCGCGGCGGAAAATTCACGGGAAAAACCACGCTTTTCCATCTCCGGAACCAGCATCTTTGCCTCGAAGCACGCGTCAGCATTTGCAGAACCGGAAATGCCGCCCATCAGAGCCGACAGAACGCAGTTTACCTGACCCATGCCGCCTTTCATGTGACCTACCAGGATCTCAGCAAAGCTCATCAGCTTGGCCGAGATGCCCGCATAACCCATAACAGAACCGGCAGTAATGAAGAACGGAATTGCGAGCATCGAGAAGGACTCCGTACCGGAAACCATGTTCTGAACCATCATATCCGTCGGAATATCGTTGTTCATGAATGTGAAATAGATGAGACCTGAAATAAGCATACCGAACGCAACGGGAATGTTGAGCGCAAACAGCACGAACATCAGGATCAGTGGTAAAAATACCATTATGAAAGTCCCCCCGTCTCAAAGAATGATTTCCTGCTCATCTTCGGTATCGTACAGGCCGTTGATGGGCTTGCCGCGAAGCATGCAGAACAGGAAGCGAATGGAATGGAACGTCATAAACGCAAAGCCCACTACGCAGGAGAAATCAATAAAGGAATAGGGAATTCTCAGCACAGGGGTCTTTTTTGTCCATGCGCCCATGGAGAACTGGAAGCTGTATACCAGAATGACCGCGCAAATCACGACCAGAAGAACATACATCGCAATCCGGACAACCTTTTTTACCTTTTCCGGCATGCTGTTGACCAGCATGTCGATACCGGCGAGCTTGTGGCGCTTATATGCCGCGGATGCTCCCACAAAGGACATCCACGCAAAACCGATGTAGGCGACTTCTTCCGCCCACAAAATATTGCTGCCGAAAATTCGCAGCGCTACATTGGCGATAACCGGACAGAGACAGACGATCAGACCGACCGCCGCGATAATCTCTTCCAGATTATAAAGAATCTTTTTCTTCATATCAGAGCTTCTCCTCAGCAACCGCCAGACCTTTGACCGGTGAGGCCGAAGACCCGCCTCACCGTGTCAGGATCTGTAAATGTGATGTCAACCGACGTCCTATTCTACTACTTGCCCAGGAGCTCGAGCATCTGCGGATAGTAGGTGGAACCCCATGTGAACTTGTTCGGAACGTCCTTGCACGCCTCGGCCAGAGCCTCAACATCAGCCTCGTGGATGTTAACGCCCTCGTCGATCAGCTTCTGCTTGTAGGTATCGTCGGAGTCAATTTGCGCTTTGGTTTCTTCGTCGTTAAACCGCATGCAGGCGTCAGTCAGCATGGTCTGCAAATCTTCCGGCATGGATTCGAAGTATTCCTGCGACATAATCAGACCGTTCGGCGCGATAAAGTGCTGGGTCAGGGTCAGCTCCTTGACCGCCTCATGAAATTTGTTCGCATACAGGGTAGCGAACGGAGACTCGATACCGTCGGCGACGCCCTGGGACAGCGCGGAGTAAGCTTCAGAGAAGGCGATGTTGGTCGGGTTTGCGCCCAGCGCCTCGAAGGTCTTGACCCAAAGCTCAGTGGACGGGACACGGAAGTTTACGCCCTTGAAATCAGCGGGGGTTGCCAGAACCTTATTTGCCAGGCAATGGCGGGTGCCGAAGTATGCGCCCATACGGTTCACTGCGCACAGACCTGCCGCAGCAGCCTCTTCATAGAATGCATCGCCGACTTCGGAGTATGCAATGGTCTGAATCTGAGACGGATCATCGTAGGTATAGGGTGCGTACATTGCAGCATAACTCGGCGCATAGTCGGACAGAGCCGCAGGATCGAGC
The DNA here is from genome assembly GCA_900547195.1 of uncultured Butyricicoccus sp. Classification (GTDB taxonomy): domain Bacteria; phylum Bacillota; class Clostridia; order Oscillospirales; family Butyricicoccaceae; genus Butyricicoccus_B. Next base: position 9,286 of record URFQ01000007.1, on the reverse strand, counting down.
CATACCATGGTGTTCGCACCGCGGGAGATGGTCTCCAGCAGGTCTGCGTTGGAGCCAAGCTCAGAGTTGTAATAAACCTGCATATCAATGCGGCCGTCGGAAGTCTCCTTCAAATTGTCCGCCATCTTCTGGATCATGATGGACTGCGGGTCATCGGTGGTCAGGATCAGGCCGACCTTGATGGTGTAGGTCTCATCACCACCCGCCGTCGTGCCACCTCCTCCAGAAGCTGCGCCCGAGGGCTTACCGGAACATCCTGCGGTCAGTGTGCAGACCATTGCGCCTGCAAGAAGCATTGCCAGTACGTTTTTCATGTTTTTTTCTCCTTCTTTTATTGGTTTTTAATTTCAGGTGTTCAGCGCCGCTCTGCCCTCTCCTGCCCAGTTCGCCGGCAGCGCATCGCGTTGCAGACCTGTAATTAACAAAAAGGATATATCGGAAACCGGTTTTTAAATTGTACGCCTCATAGGATTCCATCTTTTACCGGTACGCTGCCCGAATTCTCTGAAAATTTGAATCCAGGTTATTCAAATGATTGCAGATCATCCGTACCAGGTTTCCCAGCCTTCATGGAACCGGTTCCGGGAATTTGTAAGATACATGGCAGCCATTTCTGACTGCCGTTCTTTGTATCCTCCTTCTTACTTCTTTGCCCAACCAGTGCTTCCGCGAACCAGCAAAGAACATGCAATTTCACGATTCTTTTCCATCGCAATGTTTTTGTTTTCGATCATGTCGAGCAGCATATCCGCGCCGATTTTGCCTTTTTCGTATACCTGCTGGTCGATCGTCGTCAGCGCAGGCGTTACCTCGCCGGAAATCGGAATGTTATCAAATCCAACGAGTGAGATATCCTCTGGAACGCGCTTGCCCATAAGACGGATCTGCTCCAGCGCGCCGATCGCCATATAGTCCGAAGCCACGAAGAAAGCCGTCGTATCCGGATGGGCGTCAAAGATCTTTTTGACCGAAAACCGTCCGCTCTCCAGAGAATTTCTACCCTCAACAATCATGTCGTCCTCAACCTCGCATCCATTTGCCGCCATGGTATCCAGATAACCGCGCAGACGCTCCCGGCTCGAAGGCAGGAACAGCGGGCCATTGATATAGCCGATCCGCTTATGTCCCAAAGACTGCAAATGCTCGACCGCAAGGCACGCGCCCCTGTAGTTATTCGTACAATACTGCACCACATCGGGACAGAAATCCACTTTACCGATCGTAACCAACGGCGTACCGCTTTTTACGATCTGATCGATGTACTTTTTGTTTTCCTCCATCGGGCTGACCATCAGAACGCCATCGACCCGTTTTTGCATGACCGAATTGACCGCTTCCTGAAGATCCCTGCCGTACATCAGCAGAACGTGATATCCTCTGTCCTGCGTGATATGCAAAATGCCCCGCTGGATCTCCGCATAATAATGGTTTTTAAGCGTCCAGTCCACCCCATGGGGAATGACCAGGCCGATCATATTCGTATGCTTTGAATAAATTCCCTTCGCATACGCGCTGGGCTGGAAATTATATTTTCTTACAATCTTCCGAACGCGCTCCTTGGTTTCCGGAAGCACATCCGGCTTATTGTTCAGCACTCGGGATACTGTCGACTTTGACACGCCCGCTTCACGAGCAATTTCAGAAATCGTTATGTTTTTTTTCATAGCTCCCTCTTTTCACGCATTTCCCTTCGGTTTACAGCGCTTTTATATTCCAAACTATAATTACTCCGTTTGTTATTGTCAATAGCGCGAAAACATTTTTCTGTGGAACCGGTTCTTTTTCGTGGTTCCGGACAAATTCCCATGTATTTTTTCGTTAAAGCCCACGAATTCTTTGTTTTTTTAAAGATTTCTGTGAAATTTTAAATTTTTTACGGGCGTAAACCGTCCAAAATTGAATTTCAATTTTATTTACTCGTTCTTTTCGTTTGCGGAACCGGTTTTACACCGTTTTTCTATTGACATTTTCAATTTTCCACGTTTATATTAGTCATATCAACATTGGATACGCGGCAGTATCAGTCTAAGCAATTTGTTTTCCAGTTTATATATACAAGATTTTTCCTGTTTTATAAAACCGGTTCCGCAGATATTCTGCCGTGAAAAATCATCCCGGAGGTGCTACTTATGAAGCAGTTTAAGATGTACACCACTCTGGCGTACTACGACAAGTTCAAGGATTTCATGGCGGATGAAAAGATTTCCGCCACTGATTTCATCATCACCAACGAATTTCTGTACGATCAGTTTGTAAAACCCCTTTCCCCCGCCTGCGAGTCCGTATTCATTGAGGCTTACGGCAAGGGCGAACCCACAACCGATATGGTCGATGCCATCAAGGCAAAGATCCCCGCAGGCGTTAAGCGCCTGATCGCCATTGGCGGCGGTTCTGTTCTGGATATCGCCAAGATGTGCTCTCTGCACGTTTCCTCCGGCAAGACGGAAGATCTCTTTGATCTGCGCCCCGATGCAGAAAAGCCCACCCGTATCTATGAAGTATACGCTGTTCCGACGACCTGCGGCACTGGCTCGGAAGTGACCAACGCCTGCGCCGTCGAGCTGTCCAGCCTGCGCACCAAGCGCGGTCTCAACAACGACCTGATGTTTGCCGCCAAGTCTGTCCTGATCCCCGAGCTCATCTCCGGTCTGCCCTACAAGTTCTTTGCAACCAGCTCGATTGACGCTCTGATCCATGCGGCTGAGTCCTACCTTTCCCCGAAAGCCTGCCCCCACTCCGAACTGTTTTCCAAGGAAGCGATCCGCCTGATCCTGGACGGCTACCTTTATGTTATGGAGCACGGCAAGGATTCCTGGGCCGACAAGGCTGAGCAGTTCATCATTGCCTCGAACTTTGCGGGCATGGCTTTCTGCTCCGCAGGCTGCGCCGCCGTTCACGCACTCAGCTATCCGCTGGGTGGGGGCTACCACATCCCGCACGGCGAGGCAAACCAGCTCGTCTTTGCCGCTGTTTTCCGCAAATATAAGGAAAAGCAGCCGGTTGGTAAAATCAACCGGTTTGAGGCTCTTCTGGGCGAATGCCTGAACGTTGATCCAGAAAAGGCTCTCGATACCGCTTTCAAGCTGTTCGACAAGGTTCAGCCCCGCAAGCCGCTGCGTGCGTTCGGCATCAGCGCTTCCGAATTTGAAGGATTTGCAGACGGCGTAATCGCCGGTCAGCAGCGTCTGCTCGGCAACAACTATACCGAGCTTACCCGACAGGATATTATTGACATCTATCATTCCATCTACTCATAAAAGAATTAAGCGGGGTATGAAATTCTTATGAAAACCATCAAAGAACTGCGGCTCTTCGCCGCACAGATCCGCAAAGCGGAGCTGACCTGCATGAACTCCTTCCATGGCGGTCATATCGGCGGATCGATGTCCATGACCGACTGCCTTGCCTGCCTATACGGCAGCGTGATGAAGCACGATCCCAAGAATCCCAAATGGGACGAGCGCGACTGGCTGGTCGTTTCCAAGGGGCACTGCGGTCCTGCCGTTTATGCGGCTCTCGCGCTTTCCGGCTACTTTCCCGAGGAAGAGCTGACCACCCTCAACAAGGAAGGCACCCGTCTCCCCTCACACTGCGACCGTCTGCGCACCCCCGGCATTGATATGACTGCCGGTTCGCTGGGTCAGGGCGTTTCGGCCGCTGCCGGCATTGCATGGGGCTTCCAGTATCAGAAGAAGCCCAACACCGTTTTTACCATTCTTGGCGACGGCGAGTGCGACGAGGGCGAAGTTTGGGAAGCAGCGCTCTTCGCAGGCGCCAAAAAGCTGAGCAACCTCATCGGCTTCGTTGACGCAAACAAGAAGCAGCTCGATGGCTTCACCAGCGAGATCTGCGATCTGGGCGACATCCGTCAGAAGTTCGAGGACTTCGGCTGGTTTGCTCAGGAGGTCGATGGCCACGACATTCCCGCAATCCTTGCCGCAATCGAAAAGGCAAAGGCAGAGCCCGAAAAACCCTCCATGATCGTGCTGAGCACCGTCAAGGGCCAGGACTGCTGCTTTGCCGAAAGCGATCATGTCTACTACAACCACTTTATCCGCTTCTCGCAGGAAGACTACGACGCCGGTATGAAGGGTCTTGACGAAATCATTGCAAAGATTGAAAGCGAGGGCTAAGCGATGTTCAAGTTAGTTGATACAATCCTGCCGGAAACCAAGGAAATGCGTAAGATCTTGTGCGAAACCATGATGGAAATGGCAAAGGAAGATCCCTCTGTCGTCTACTTTGACTGCGACGTTATGAACTCCATCGGCATGGTTCCCTTTGCAAAGGAATACCCCGACCGCGCCGTGAACTGCGGCATTCAGGAAGCTAACATGGTTGCTGCCGCTGCCGGCGCTTCCGCAACCGGCCTCAAGCCCTTTACCCATACCTTCGGCCCCTTTGCCGCCCGCCGTGTGATCGATCAGGTATATATCTCCGCTGCATACGCCGGCCTGAACGTCCGTATGCTGGGCTCCGACGAGGGCATCTCCGCCGCCTATAACGGCGGCACCCATATGCCGATTGAGGACGTCGGCTTAATGCGCACCATCCCGAATATCACCGTTCTTGACGCCACCGATACCGCTATGTTCCGGGATCTGCTGCGTCAGACCAAGGATATGTACGGTGTGTTCTACATCCGCTTCCCCCGCGCGATCACCCCGAAAATCTACGAGGATGGTTCCACCTTCGAGATCGGCAAAGCCGCCAGGCTGCGCGAAGGCAACGACGTGACCATCTTCTGCTCCGGTATTCTGGTTGCCGACGCTCTGCGCGCTGCTGATATGTTGGCGGCCGAGGGCATTACTGCTGCTGTCAGCAACATCTTTACCTTAAAACCCATCGACCGTGATGCGGTCATCGAGGCCGCGAGAAACACCGGCGCTATCGTTACCGCCGAGAACGCCACCGTTATCAATGGTCTTGGCTCCGCCGTCTGCGACGTTCTCGCTGAAACCATTCCCACGCCTGTTGAAAAGATCGGCGTTCCTGACCGTTTCGGCGAGGTTGGCTCCATCGATTATCTCAAGCGCATCTTCCACATGACCGCCGAGGACATCGTTGAGGCGGCAAAGCGCGCGGTCGCACGCAAAACCCGATAAAAATCTGCCCATCTCTTTTCTTCTCTTTTACGCCGGAATATCCGCCCCTTCAAGGCGGATATTTTGGCACAGGCGCATTACGATAAATCATTCATTTTATAGGAGGTTTCCCGTATGCAGATGACTTTTCGATGGTATGGGGAAAGCAACGATTCTGTCTCCCTGAGCCAAATCAAACAAATCCCTGGCGTCACCGGTATCGTCTGGGCCCTGCACAACAAGCAGCCCGGCGAAATCTGGTATCCCGAGGAAATTGAGGCTGTTCAAAAGCAGCTTGAACCCTATGGCTTTAACATGGAAGTGGTAGAATCCGTCAATGTGCATGATGACATCAAGATCGGTCTTCCCTCCCGTGACCAGTACATCGAAAACTACAAGACCACCCTGCGCAATTTGGCGAAATTCGGCGTAAAGGTCGTTTGTTATAACTTTATGCCGGTATTCGACTGGACGCGCACGGATCTGCGCCACCCGCTTGCCGATGGCTCTACCGCCATGTTCTATGAAAAATCCAAAATTGTGGATGACCCAATGGAAATGGCTGGCTATATCTTAAACGGCTGCAAGGGCTACACTATGCCCGGCTGGGAGCCGGAACGCATGGCAAAGCTCAAGGAGCTGTTTGAAGCCTACAAACCTGTCACCAAGGAAAAGCTCTGGGAACATCTGAAATATTTTCTGGAAGCGCTTATGCCGGTCTGCCACGAGTGCGGCGTCAAAATGGCGATCCATCAGGATGATCCCCCCTGGGATATCTTCGGCCTGCCCCGTCTTCTGGTGGACAAGGAGTCTGTCGGCCGCTTTCTCAAGATGGTGGACGATCCTTACAACTGCCTGACGCTGTGCTCCGGCTCTCTGGGTTCCAATCCCAACAACGATGTTGCCGATATCGTGCGCACCTACTGCGACCGGATTGCCTTCGCCCACATCCGCAATGTCAAGCACTTTGACAACGGCGATTTCATCGAGGCTTCCCACCGCGACTGCGACGGCGATGTTGGCGTACTGAGCATCATCCGCGCTTACCATGACGGCGGCTTCAACGGCTATATCCGCCCCGACCATGGCCGCCATATCTGGGACGAAAAATGCCGTCCCGGTTACGGCCTTTACGACCGCGCTCTGGGTATTATGTACATCTTAGGCGCATGGGATATGCTTGACAAGCTGGAGGGTAAAATCTGATGAAATTAAATCTGAAATCCATTCAAAATCCTCTGAATTTCAAAGGTTATCATCTTCCCGGGTATGATCCCGCGGAAATCGCGGAAAAAACAAAGGCCGCGCCCTGCTGGCTCCATTTTGGGGCCGGCAATATCTTCCGCGCGTTTCCCGCCGCCCTGGCACAGCATTTAATCGAAGAAGGCAAGATGTCCTCCGGCATTGTCTGCTGCGAGGGCTATGACGATGAAATCATAACCCGTGCTTTTCATCCCTATGACAATCTGACTGTCGCCGTTACGCTGAACGCCGACGGAAATATCGACAAAGAGATTATTGCCTCCATTGGTGAAGCGCTGACGATGAAGTACGACGCTGCCCGGGTTCAGGAGATTTTCTGCTCACCGTCTCTCCAGATGGTTTCCTTTACCATCACTGAGAAGGGTTATTCCCTGCGTGATGCCAAAAAGGAACTTATTCCCGCTGTTGCTCAAGACATGCAGAACGGCCCCTCCGGCTGCAAGGCTTTTATGGCGCAGCTTACCGCGCTATGCATCCAGCGTATGCACGCCTGCTCCGCACCCCTCGCTCTGGTCTCCATGGACAACTGCTCCCACAACGGCCAAAGGCTCCAGGCCGCGGTTATGGAAATCGCCGAAGCATGGCTCGCCAACGGCAAGATCACCGCGGACGAGATCGCTTATCTGAAGGAGCAGGTATCCTTCCCCTGGAGCATGATCGACAAAATCACGCCCCGCCCCAATCCTTCTGTGGAAGCACAGCTCATCGAGGATGGCCTCGAGGGCATTTCTCCCTTTGTGACTTCCAAAAACACCTATATTGCGGCTTTTGTTAACGCAGAAAAGCCCCAGTATCTTGTCATCGAGAATCTCTTCCCCAACGGACGCCCTCCGCTCGACGAAGCCGGCGTTATTTTCACCGACCGGGAAACGGTTAACAAGGTCGAAAAAATGAAGGTCTGCACCTGTCTGAATCCGCTTCACACCTGTCTTGCGGTTTATGGCTGTCTGTTGGGCTATACGTCCATCGCTGCCGAGATGAAGGACGAGGAGCTTTCCTCCTTTATCTCCATCATGAGCCATACCGAGGGCATGCCCGTTGTTGTAGATCCGGGAATCATCCAGCCGGAGGACTTCTTAAACGAGGTTCTGACCGTTCGATTCCCCAACCCGTTTATGCCGGATACCCCCCAGCGCATCGCCACCGATACCTCCCAAAAGCTGCCGATCCGCTTCGGCGAGACGCTCAAGGCATACGCCGCTTCCGACGCTCTGGATCCCAAGTCCCTCAAGCTCATCCCGCTGGTACAGGCCGGCTGGCTGCGTTACCTCATGGGTATTGATGACGAGGGCAATTGCTTTGAATGTTCCCCCGATCCCCTGCTCGCCGAGATGCAGCGCAAACTCTCGGGAATGAAACTTGGAGAGGCGGTCGATGAAGCCGCACTTGCGCCCATTCTGTCCGACAAAACCATCTGGGCTGTCGATCTGTACGAGATCGGCCTTGCAGAAAAGGTTATCTCCTACCTCAAAGAACTGACGGCAGGCCCCGGCGCGGTCCGCGCAACCTTGAAAAAACACGTCCACTGATTTTTTACGGTACTCCTATTTTACTTTCTTCCTACTATCCCAGCATGGGCCGGCGATGGATTTTCCAAGGCCGGCCCATGCGCTCTTTTTCCCGGTTTTCTTCAGATGTATATTGAGAGCAAAACAGTCAAAGCCCCCGGCTTAGCCGGGGGCTTTTTGCATGGAGGATAATAGAAAATCGCGTTTCGAGATCACTTTTTATTATATTTGGACATGTCGATTGCAACCGCAGCCGCGATGATAATGCCTTTGATGATCTGCTGCCACATCGGGGAAATGCCGATGAATTGCAGGCCGTACTGGATTACCTGGAAGATGAGCACGCCGGACAGGATGCCCGAAACCTTGCCCACGCCGCCGTTCAGCGATACGCCGCCGACAACGCACGCCGCAATCGCGTCCAGCTCGTAGCCCACGCCGTAGTTGTTCGTTGCGCCTGCGGTACGCGCTGCTTCGAGCACGCCGCCCACGCCGTACATCGCGGAGGCCAAAATGAAAATGCCCATTATGGTCAGCGGTACATTGATACCGGAAACGACAGCAGCCTCACGGTTGCCGCCAATCGCGTACACGTTCTTGCCGAACACGGTGTAATTCAGGACGAACCAGATCGCGACAATGAACACGATTGCGATCAGGATCAGGATCGAGATGCCTCCGAACAGCTTGCCGATAATCGGGATGCGCTCGACAAAGTCGCTGGTGAGGATTTTCAGCTTGCCAATGGCCGAGAAGTCGTCGCGGATGCCGCCGATCGGCTGTGATTTGTTCGGCTCCATGTCGAAATACAGCGAGCACGCACCGTAGATCATGACCTGAACCGCCAGCGTTGCGATAAAGGGATGCATGTCAAACCGTGCCACAAGGAAGCCGTTCAGCGCGCCGAAGACCATGCATGCGAGAATGGCGGCAGCGATGGCAAAAATGACCGGGATTTGCGGCAGGTCGGGATAAAACCGGTTTGCATAATCCGCTGTCTGCATCATGGACGCCGATATCACGGCTGCAAGGCCGACCATGCGGCAGGCCGACAGGTCGGTGCCCGCAATCAGCAGGGTAAAGCAGATGCCGAGCGCAATGATGACGCGCGGGGACGCCTGCGCGAGGATATCCTTCATAACGCGGATCTGCATGAACGAATGCTCCTGAATGCAGATGATGACAACCAGCACTGCCAGCGCCAGCAGGATCGCGTTATTCAGCAAGAACTTCTTGGTGTGCTCAGCGCCGACCGGAACGGTCAGGCCGGGCGAGCGCCGGCCCTTGAGCGCTTTGGAAAGGCCGCTGCCCAGCAGCGCCACGCCGATGATGCCGATAAACCACGGCAGATCATACAGAGTTTTGCCGAGGCCGGCCGAGGCTTCAAAGACATTCAGCCCAATGCCAAACGCCAGCAGCACCGCGCCAATG
>URFQ01000006.1 GCA_900547195.1 uncultured Butyricicoccus sp. | reverse complement strand
GCACAAGACGCTCGGCCGAAACCGCCTCGGAAAACAGGGGAAAAGCCATATTTTCACCGCGCAGCACCACACGGGATGCGAGCGCTTCCCCCGGCTGCGGCGCGGAGGTAAAAAACGAGACCGAGGGGACGGCCGGCTGGTCTGGTTCTGCGGGGCCTGCGCCTGGCGCGTCCGGTGTTTGCGCACCGGGTTCTGTGGGTGCTTCGGCTTCCGGGGCAGCGGGCGTTTCCGGCAGGAGCTCCGGGAGATATGTACCGTTTCGTATGCGGTAAATCAGCGAGACAAATTCCGCGCGGGTGATGCTGCGGGAAACCTGCAGCGAGCCGTCCTGCGCGCCGGAGACAACGCCGTCGCGTACAAGCACTGCCGCCGCGCGTTGTTCAGCCGGGGAAAGCATGTCCGCGTCGGAGAATCCGGACAGGACGCTTTCGTTGGGGGCGGCTTCTTCCAGGCCGAACGCTGCGGCGAGCGCCTGAAAAACTTGGCCGCGTGTGGCGCTCGCCGTGAGTTCCAACGAACCGTCCACGGGCAGGACGCCAAGCGACGCGCCCCTGGCGGCGTCTTCGGTATACCACTGCCCGGCGGGCGTACCCGGATAGGCGCGGTCGGTGTTGGAGGCATGCAGGGTGCGGCACAGGATGGCGGTCATCTGCGCGACGGTTAGGCTGCCGCTCGGCAGCAGGCGGCCCTGTTCGTCGCCGGAAAGCAGGCCGTCCTCCACAGCGCGGCTGAGCGCGTCATAGGCCCAATGGCCGGATGCATCCGAAAAGGCGTCGATCCCGTCCGCTATCGCCGGGGTGATCAGTAGGCCCGCCGCGCAGACAGCGGAGAGCAGGCGGAGCAGCATTCGTTTCAAGGTGAGTCCCCCTTTTGGCCCCGGGGCGCTGGAAAACTGCCCCTGTGATATCTCTATGTTACTGGATTGCAGGGGGAAAGTCAATTATTTCGTACGTGGAAAAGGGGGTTCTTTCGTTTTTGCCCGGTATTTACACGCATTTCCCGACCGGTTTGCAGAAAATAATGATGAAAATATTACCATGCATGTTGCATAAGTTTTCGCGACTTTTTTCTGCTTTGATTGACAGAAATGGACGGAGATGATACACTAAATGAAAAAAGGAATACGGTTTATGATAGATTATTTGATCATTGGGCTGGTTATACTGGGAGTAATATTATCCATTCGGTATATCCGCCGGCAGGCGGCCCGCGGCAAGGGATGCTGCGGAGGGTGTGCCGGATGCGGATGCAAATGCCCGAAGGAGGAACGCAAATGAGAGCTGTGATTACCGGCGCGTCCGCCGGGATCGGCCGCGAAATGGCCAGGCTGCTCGCGGCAAAGGGCTATGACCTGACGCTCATCGCCCGGCGGGAGGAGCGCCTCAAAGAGCTTGCGGCCGAGCTGCCGGTGCGGTGCCAGGTGCTGTGCGCCGATGTGTCAAGCGTGCAGCAATGCCGTCTGGCGTATGAGGCTGCGCGCGGCGAGGATGTCGAAATTGTCATCAACAATGCCGGGTTCGGCCTGTTCGGCCGGTTTGCGGAGACCGATCTGGACACCGAGCTGCACATGATCCAGACCAATATTGTGGCCGTGCATGTGCTGACCAAATTGTTCCTGCGGGATTTCCGCGCGCGCGGCGGCGGGTATATTTTAAACGTCGCATCGTCGGCCGGGTTCATGGCCGGGCCGCTGATGGCCACCTATTATGCGACCAAAAACTATGTGCTGCGCCTGACGCAGGCGATCCGGGAGGAACTGCGGCGCGAAGGCAGCGGCGTGCAGGTGGCGGCGCTTTGCCCCGGGCCGGTGAACACCGAATTTAACGACGTGGCGGACGTAAAGTTCTCCATTGGCGGGATTTCGGCGGCCGAGGCCGCGCGGAGCGGGATCGACGGGCTGCTCGCCGGCAAAGGCGTGATTGTGCCGGGGGCGTTCATGCGCCTGGCCGTCGCGGCCAGCCATCTGGCGCCGCAGGCGCTTGTCACCAGAATCGCTTACCACATCCAGAGCAGAAAGGGATAAAGCTATGTCGAGTTCCACGCATGATACGCCGCGGCGGCGGCCAAGAAAACCGATAAAAACCTGGCAGAGGGTGCTGTTCCACTGGCGTCTGCCGCTTGTGATTGTGCTGGTGCTGATGGTGCTCAGCGGCGTGCTGGTTTATACGGTATCGAGCAGGCTGGACGAGCAAAAGCAGGCCAAACAGAAGCAGGCGGATAAGGTGGCGGAAGAAATGATTACCTATGAAGAGGCGATCGTGGACGCGCTGCAGGCCGGACAGGACGAAACCCATGACCTGGTCTGCCTGACCAAAGAGGATGGCCGGGTCACTTACGATGCGGAAACCGACCGCGTGCAGCTGGTCTTTTGGACAAATCAGGCCGCTGAAAATTTTGTGAAGGACAGTCAGGTGACGCTCGAGGAGTATACCTATGCGTATGCCGATCTTGAGCTCGCGACTTGGGGCGCCGCCAATAAGGATGTGCTCAAAAACAGCAAGGATGCGCGCTTGAAACAGCTGTTCGGCCTGCCGGAAAGTGCAAAGGGCACGACCTTTGTGGTCGCTTCGGTGACGCCCGAGCGCATTTGGCGGCCGGCATACCAGCCGGACGCGCAGCTGAATAAGATGTCGCTGGCGTTTGAAGAAACCGTGGATCAGGATTTTATCAGCTGGTTTGACGGCGAGATTACGGCGAATTATTTTACCACTCCGCGTCCGTGGACGCGCCTCGGGTATACCTATGACTGGGGAAAATCGGGCGGCGACCATTATGGCGTGACTGAGTTTGTTATCCCCTCAGGTACCAAGATCACCGTCAAGGACACCTTTACGAACGACGAGATGGTTACCCGCCTGCGGAAAGGCAAGCTTCAGTAACAGAAAAAATCCCGCCCGGAGGCTCCGAGCGGGATTTTTTGCGCCCTTTCTATCTGGGGGCGCTTTTTTATTTCAGTTTTTTCCACTCTGCGACGGCCAGTTCGTCGCAGCGGTTGTTGAAGGGGTTTTCCGCGTGCCCCTTGACCCAGTGAAAGCGTACATCGTGCTGGTCGAGAAGGACAAGCAGGCGATCCCACAATTCGGGGTTTTTCGCCGGGGTTTTGTCGGCCTTCTTCCAGCCGCGAGCCTTCCAGCCCCTCGCCCAGCCCTTGGTGATCCCGTCGATCACGTATTTGGAGTCCGAATACAGCTCCACGCTGCACGGCTCGCGGAGCAGTTCAAGCGCTGAAATTACGCCCAGGAGCTCCATTTTGTTGTTCGTCGTATGCGGGTCTCCGCCTGAAATCTCTTTCGTGTGCGCGCCGTATTGTAAAATCGCGCCCCAGCCGCCCGGACCCGGGTTGCCCGAGCACGCGCCGTCGGTGTAAATTGTAACTTCCTTCATAGAAACGCTCCTATGTCCGTTGTTTTTTGAATGGTTCCATTATAACACAGGACTTTGCAAAAAAACAGGAGAAACCGGACTGTAAAGCTGCGCTTTACAAAGGAGCGAAAGTTTCAATGGATTTTTACACGTTTTTCCCAAATACTTGATAGAACGGCGGCCGCGTCCGGCGGTACAATAATCCCGAACGAAAAAACGAACCTGATGAAAAACAGGAGGGCAAAATCAAATGCTCGAACTTCAGAATGTACAAAAATCGTTCGGTGACGCCAAGGTGCTGAACGGAATCTCGCTGACGGTAAACGACGGCGAGATCGTTTCCATCCTCGGCCCGTCCGGCAGCGGCAAGACAACGCTGCTGAACCTGATCCTCGGCATTACCGACCTGACCGGCGGCAAGCTGCTTTACAATGGCAAGGATCTCAGCAATACCCCGATGGAGCAGCGCGGCTTTAACATTGTATTCCAGGATTATGCTCTGTTCCCCAACCTGAACGCGCGCCAGAACATTACATATGGCCTGCGCAACAAGCCGGGAATCTCGACCGAGGCGGAGGTGGACGACCTTATTGCCCTGCTCGGGCTGGAAGAGCAGCTCGACAAGCGTATCGACCAGCTTTCGGGCGGCCAGAAGCAGCGCGTGGCGCTTGCGCGCACGCTGGTGATGAAGCCGAAAATCCTGCTGCTCGACGAGCCGCTGTCGGCGCTTGACGGCGTGATCAAGGAATCCATCAAGGCGCGCATCAAGGAAATTGCCCGCAAATTTGGCCTGACAACCATCATCGTCACCCACGACCCCGAAGAGGCGCTGACCCTGTCCGACCGTGTGCTCATCCTGGACGGCGGCCGCATCTCCCAGTATGCCGCGCCCTCAGAAATCGTTCACGCGCCGCGAAACGATTTTGTCAGAAAGTTTATCCTGAACCAGCTTTTGATCAAGCGCAACAACATTTTCAGCCTGTTTGGTGAGCAATATGCCAGCTAAAAAGGAAATCAAAGCGGTTTTCGCGGCGATTTCGGCGCTGTTTGCACTTTTTCTTGCCATGCCGGTGGCCGGATTGCTGAGCAAGTCGTTCTCGGTGGAGGGCGGGTTCGGATGGGACAATTACCGGAATATCCTGACGAGCGCGGGTTTCCTCGAAGCGCTGCGCGGCAGCGTCGCCATTTCGGCGGCGAGCGCGGCGATGGCGGTGCTGCTCGCCTTCCTTCTGGCGTATGCCGTGCATTATTCCGGCCTGCCGAAGCTGCTGAAACGGTTTATCGCGGCCGCGACCGTGCTGCCCATGCTGCTCCCCACGATTACATACGGGTTTGCCATCATTTATTCCCTGGGAAAACAGGGCCTGCTGACCCGCCTGCTCGGGTTCCAGCCCTTTGATATTTATGGCTTTGGCGGCCTGCTGCTCGGCTATGTGGTCTATACCCTGCCGATTGCGTTTTTACTGCTGTCGAACACCATGCGCTACATTGACAAGCGGTTCATCACCGTCTCGCGCCTGATGGGCGACAGGCCCTTCCGTACCTTTTGGGTGACTACCGTGCGCCCGATGGTCGGTGCGCTGGGCGCGGCGTTTGTACAGGCGTTTTTCCTGTGCTTTACCGACTACGGCATCCCGGCGTCGGTTGGCGGACAGTACAAGGTGGTTGCAACCGAGCTGTACAACCAGATGCTCGGCTCTCTGCCGTCGTTTGAAAACGGCGCTGTAATCGCCATGATGATGCTTCTGCCGTCCATTGCAAGCATTGTGCTGCTCCAAGTGCTGGAAAAATACAATTTCCGATACAATCAGGTGTCCGATCTTGCGCCGCGCAAAAACGCCCTGCGCGATGTGCTGCTCGGCGCAGGCAGCCTGGCGGTGCTGCTTACCGTGTTTTCCCTGTTCCTCGTCATTTTCTTGGTGCCGTTTGTGAAGATGTGGCCGTATCAGCTCACCTTCACGACCGAACATCTGACGGCAATCTTCCGGTCGCCCGAGCTGTCGCGCGTATACACCAACTCGCTGCTGGTGGCCGTGCTGACCGCAGTGCTCGGTTCGCTGATCGCATATGGCGCCGCGCTGGTCACCACGCGCAGTGCGCTGCCCGCCCGGCTTAAGGGCGTTTTGGATGCGGCTGCGCTCGTGATCAACACCATCCCGGGCATGGTGCTCGGCATTGCCTTCCTGTTCGCCTTTACCGGCACGCCGCTGCACAATTCCATCGCCATTGTCGTGATCTGCAACATTATCCACTTTTTCTCCACGCCCTATCTGCTCATGAAGAACTCGCTGAGCAAGCTCAGCCCCTCATGGGAAACCACGGCCATGCTTATGGGCGATAGCTGGCTGAAAACCATTGTGCGCGTCGTGACGCCGAACGCGGGCGCGGCGCTGCTCGAGATGTTCGAGTATTATTTCATCAACGCCATGGTCACAGTCAGCGCTGTCATCTTCCTGTGCGGCGCGCGCACCATGGTCATAACGGCCAAGATCAAGGAATTGCAATACATGGCCAAGTTTGACCAGATTTTCGCGCTTTCCCTGTTGATTCTGGCGACCAACCTTGTTGCAAAGGGCCTGTGCCGCCTGCTGGCACGCAAAAAATCAAGAGCCGGCGCGTTTGCGCTGCTGATAAACAAATTGCAATCGATTAAAAAGGAGAAATCATCCCATGCAGCACTTTAACTTCCGCAGATTGTCCGCGCTGGCACTTTCCGGCGCTCTGTCCCTGTCCCTGCTCGCCGGCTGCGGCGGCGCGGGCGGTTCCACCAGCGCAGACGGCGCTTCTGTCTCCGGCACGCCGTCTGATGAGCAGGTGATCCTGTACACCAACGCCGATGACGAAGCGATTGCGGCCATGCAGAACGCGCTGGACGCAAACGGCTTCAAGGATCAGTACATGGTGCAGGTCTTCGGCACCTCCGAGCTGGGCGGCAAGCTGCTCGCCGAGGGCAAGGATATTGAGGCCGATCTGGTGACTATGAGTTCGTACTACCTCGATTCCGCGCAGGCGCAGAACAAGATGTTCCTCGACCTGGCCTTTACTCCCAAGACCCTTGAGCAGTTCCCCTCCTTCTATGCCCCGATCACTGCGCAGGAGGGCGCCATCATTGTGAACACCGAGGTGCTCGCGGCAAACAACCTGCCCATGCCGACCTGCCTGAAGGATATGGCCAACCCGGTCTACAAGGACATGATTTCGGTTACTGATATCAACAGCTCTTCCACCGCATGGCTGCTCGTGCAGGCTGTCGTAGATGCTTACGGCACCGGCGACGTGGGCAAGGAAGTACTGACCGGCATCTTCAAAAACGCCGGTCCGCACATTGAATCCTCCGGTTCCGCGCCGCTCAAGAAATGCCGCGCCGGCGAAGTGGCGGTTGGTTTCGGCTTGCGCCATCAGGCGGTGGCCGATAAGGAAGCCGGCTTGCCGATCGACTACGTTGACCCGACCGAGGGCAACTTCCGCCTGACCGAGTCGGTGGCGGTCATCGACAAGGGGGATAAGACCAACGCAAAGGCCATGGAGATGGCGCAGTGCATCATCGAGAAGGCGCGCGCCGAGCTGATCCAGACCTATCCGAACGCTTTATACGAGGGTGAGGAAGCGACCTCTGCGACCAAGTCCGCTTACCCGAAGGTATTCCCGGAAAAGCTGACCGTCGAACTCCTGAAGGAGCACACCGCATTCTCTGACGAATGCAAACAGGCTGCCCAGGGATAAACACAATCTCTCTCTTCTCTCTTTGTCCGGCGGGCGACTCCTCCCCGCCGGGCATTCCCCTGTTCCAAAACCTATGAAAGGAAAATTTCCGATGGCTATCACGTATAAGCTTCTGACCCCCGGTCCGCTGACCACCACCGACACCGTAAAGCGTGAAATGCTCTTTGACCACTGCACGTGGGACGACGATTACAAACACATCACCCAGCGCATCCGCCGCGGGCTGGTAAAGCTCGCGGAAGCGGATGAAACCGAGTATACCGCCGTGCTGATGCAGGGCAGCGGCACCTTTGGTGTGGAATCGGTGCTCACCTCATCGGTCGGCCCGGACGATAAAGTGCTCATTTGCTCAAACGGCGCTTACGGCGCACGCATGGTGGAAATTGCAAAACATGCGGGACTGAACTTTGTCCATTATGTGGAGCGCTATGACCGCTCCCCTGCCCCGGCGCGCGTGGCGGAATACCTGCGGGAAGACCCGGCCATCACCCATGTTGCCATGGTGCACAGCGAGACCACGAGCGGCATCCTGAACGATATCGAAGGGGTGGCGCACATCGTGAAAAAGGCCGGGAAAACCATGATTGTGGATGCGATGAGCTCGTTTGGCGGCGTGCCGATGTGCCTGCCTGAAATCGGTGCGGATTTCCTGGTTTCAAGCGCCAACAAATGCATTCAGGGCGTGCCCGGGTTTTCTTTTATCCTCGCGCGCAGGACGGCGCTTGAACGGTGCAAGGGTCAGGCACGTTCGCTTTCCCTCGACCTTTACGACCAGTGGGCCGGACAGGAGAAGGACGGCAAATGGCGCTTTACTTCCCCCACCCATGTCGTGCTGGCCTTCGCCAAAGCGATGGAGGAGCTGGACGCGGAAGGCGGCGTCGCGGCGCGGCACGCGCGCTATGCGGAAAATAACCGCCTGCTCGTCGAGGGCATGCGCAAACTGGGCTTCCCCACGTACATTGACAGCGCATGGCAGGGGCCGGTCATCACGACGTTTTTTTATCCGGAAGGCGTGCAGATTGATTTTCAGGATTTTTATTCCTATATCAAAGCGCGCGGCTACGCGATTTATCCTGGAAAAGTGACTGATGCGGAGACCTTCCGCATTGGCACCATTGGCGAAATCTATCCGGAGGACATCAAAAAAGTGCTCTCAATCATTGAAGACTACCGGAAGGAGCGTGGATAGTATGGCAAACATTGAAGCGTTAATTTTTGACTGGGCGGGTACGACGGTCGATTATGGTTCCTTTGCCCCGGTGCGTGCGTTTCAGGAGGTGTTCCGCCAGTATGGTCTGGAACCGACCATGGAAGAGACCCGCGCGCCCATGGGCATGCTGAAAATTGATCACATCCGTACCATGCTGAACATGCCGCGCCTGGCCGCGGAATGGAAGCGCGTCCATGGACGCCTGTTTACCGAACGGGATGTGAAGGCCATGCACGATATCTTTGCGTCCAAACTGATGACGATTCTGCATGAGTTTGCAACGCCTAAGCCGTATGTACTCGATACCGTGGCGCAGCTGCGCGCAAAGGGGTATAAAATTGGCTCAACCACCGGGTATAACGATGCAATGATGTCGATTGTGGCGCCGGAGGCGGCAAAGCGCGGCTATGCCCCGGATTGCTGGTTCAGCCCGGATTCAACGAATGGAAAAGGCCGCCCGTTCCCCTACATGATCTTTGAAAATTTGGCGGCGCTGGAGGTCTCTTCGGTACGCGCAGCGGTTAAAATCGGCGATACCGCGTCTGATATCCAGGAAGGCGTAAACGCCGGCGTATGGACGGTCGGCATCCTGGAGGGCAGCTCTGCGGCTGGCGTGACCATGGAGGAATACGACGCTATGGACGGGCTGGCGCGTGAGCATGTGCTTCAGAAGGCGGCGAGGCTGTACCGGGACAACGGCGCGGATTTTGTCATCCAGAACCTCAGCGAGCTGCCGGGCGTGCTGGCGCAGATCGAGGGATAAAAAACGCCTGCGCGGTTGACAAACGCGCAGGCAGCAGGTATACTGAAAGCAGAAAAAGGGCTCTGCCGGCAGACGGCGGCCTAAAAAAATTGGTATAAAGTAACCGCATCTATTTGGTCGTAGGGGCGGTTACTTTGCATTTATGGTGGATATGTACAGCCAAAAAGCTACGCATATCAGAATCCGGAGGACTTTAAGCCACAAAAGCATCACCCCCTTTGCAAGGGAGTAACCGCCGTCTGCCGTCTGGGACAGAGCCTTGGGAAAAGTATAACAGAATCCGGCAAAATGCGCAAGGACGCAATAAAAAAAGAGAGGGCCCTTCCGCCCTCTCTTTTTGTGAGTTATCCAAAGTTTCCACAGGGTTATCCCCAAGCTGTGTATAACGCTGTGGAAAGCCCGCTATTCCCAGGTTTCCCAGACTTCAGGGCAATACCCCACCGTAGCCTGTTTGCCGTTTCGCACCACTGGGGTGCGCATGAGCTTCGGGTCGTCCAGCAGGCGCTCGATCTTGGCCGTATCGTCGGCCAGGTAGCGCAGCGTGGCAGCGTCCTTGGCCTTGGGATCGATCAGCGCTTCAAACCCGCCCACAGCACGGCACACCGAAGTAAATTCCCCATTTGACATGCCGTATTTCATGAGGTCAATGGATTGGAATTTGATTTTGCGCTCTTTAAACCAGCGTTCGGCCTTTTTGGTATCAAAACATTTGGATTTTCCAAAAATCTGAATATTCATAGTTTCACTCCGCGATTTGTTCTGAAATAAGGATACCGTGTTTTGTGGGAAACTGCAAGAGGTTGTAATAAAAATAGAAAATATTACATTGGGTATTTGTAGAAACATACGATTCCACAAAGTAAAATTGAATGAAAAAATATAGTAAAAGCACAATAAAAATTATATAAATTTGTGCAAAGTGATCATTGAAATATAATTTCCAGTACCCTATAATATAAGCACAAAAGTTGAAACCGATTTCACTATAAAGACAAATATTTTTTAACAATAAAAATGTATGTATGGCCATGGAAAACGGACAGTATCATCCCGTTTTCCTGTGTAGAAAGCTGAAACTTTCCGCACAGCCAGACGAGAAGATATAGGAAGGAGAACTGTAGAATGCTGCATGAAGTGAAGTTCCGCTGTGGACACATCCGTACCATGGATATTACCGGACAGACCGAAGAAAGGGCGAAAAAGGCCGAATGGTATGCAAAACATATTATTTGCCCGGATTGCCGCATGAATGCAGCAATGTCCGACGATCGTTACAATTCCCTGCAGCAGGAACGTGGATTTCCGATAGGCCTGTATCCCATCCGTATGCCCAAATAACGTTCATTTTGCCCTTCCCTTTCCAAATGCGGCCGCTGGGTTCTCCGCTCCCGGCGGCCGCGCTCTCCCTGAATTGGATTCCAGCGCGCCGGGTGATGCTGTTACAAATCCGGGCATTCTCCATACAGCGGCCGCCTGGCGACAGCCGGTTCCGGGCGTCGCGGTACGCCGTCAGTGCCGGGAGCCCTCCCGTTTCAGGAACCCAACAAACAGGCGGTTCACACCATTCCTCTTTGGATTCCCTCCTTTTCGTGTGTATTGTGAACCGCCAATGAAAAACCGCCTTCGAATCAGAGGGCGGTTTTTTCATCCGGAAAGCAAAAAACGTTTTTGGGGCGGCACGCGTAAAACAGCATAAGAATGTTTTAATAAGACGGCATAGCTTTGACAGGCTATGCCGTTGCGCTTGCGTAAGCAATGGTGTAAAGGGGGAATTCACTGCCTACTACACAGCAGCTGGCGGCTCATTTGTGATAGAATGGAGCCTGCTGGAGGACGGTGATACTACAGGGGGGCGCAGGATGTACAGCCTGAAGTGCTGTCTCACCCCGGATTATTCTTGGTCTGACAAGCTGGGATTTAAACAATATGATAGCAGTACAGAGCTTCCCGCAATTTTTTTCCGCCGATGTTGTCATCCAAAAAACAATTACCAAAGGTAAAGCCTGCCTTTTCATAAAAAACCCTGGCTCTTTTGTTATCCTCTAAGACCCACAAAAGAATATCTCGATAACCAAGCTTCATCAATTCTTCGATAACAGCTTTTATTAGCTTTTTTCCATAACCTTTTCCCATATATTCGGGCAAAAAATAAATTGATACAATTTCTCCAAAATCCTTAAAATCGGAAAACCTTGACTTACAATAACTTGCTGTGCCAATGAATTCACCTTTTTCGACAGCAACAAGCGTGTTCATTTTCGCATTGTCTAAATGCGGGACCCATTTTCCGGATGAAATGCCGTCAAGATAGCTTTTGGGAATAATGCCGCTATATGCATATTTCCAGCTGCGTTCATAAATACGGCTGATTGCAAATAAATCATCAGAGTTTTTTATATGGCGTATTTCCATAC
The DNA here is from genome assembly GCA_900547195.1 of uncultured Butyricicoccus sp. Taxonomy (GTDB): domain Bacteria; phylum Bacillota; class Clostridia; order Oscillospirales; family Butyricicoccaceae; genus Butyricicoccus_B. The sequence continues at coordinate 44,167 of URFQ01000006.1, read as the reverse complement.
TATTGTATTCCTCGCAAATTCTGATTGGTATAAGCGGTCTTACACCTGAGAAAACCGCAAGATATATGAAAAGCAGGACAAAATTTTTTGCTATAATACGGTGTGAAAGGAGGATCAGGCTGCAATGTCAAATAATATTAAAATTGTAATGGCAGCAATCGGCTATATCGAGGACTATTTGCAGGAAAAACTTGATTTAAAAACGGTTGCAAATGGAGTGCATTATTCAAAATACCATTTGCACCGGATGTTTACAAATACCGTCGGCTTAACCATACAGACTTATGTTCAGAGGCGGCGGCTGACCGAAGCTGCAAAGCTGCTTGTTTTTTCTGATAGGCCGATTCTTGAAATTGCGTTGATTGCCGGATATGGGAGCCAGCAGGCTTTTTCCGATATTTTTAAAGCCATGTATAAGAAATCTCCCAATCAATACAGGGAGGAAAAAGAATTTTATCCGTTGCAGCTCAGATATGTTTTGAATGAGAATCCCACGAATGTAGAAAAACAAAACGGTTGGCAGCAAAAGATCACCTTTGCGACAAATGATGATATTCCAGAGTGGATAAAACTCGTTCGTCTTGCGGTTGACGGTTTTCCGCATCTGGACGAGGTAGAACATCTGGAAAAGTTACAAGAATATATCAGCAACGGACGCGCCTTGATTTTAAAAGACGCTGATATTGCAATCGGAGTTATGGCATTTCACGAAATGACAGGAAGCAGTGATTTTTTTGAAACAGAACAAGGAAAGATACCATTACGCATAAAGGGCAGGGCTTTTGCTCCAAACAGAGTACTTTAAAGCCATGCGGCGGTTCATCGCGTCATCAAGGCCGCCGTTTCCCCTATGGAATAAAGTGTGCCCGCCCTTGTAGCAGGGCATTTTAACGGCGATATTCAGGGCTGCTTACAAGCTTTGCTTTATGCGGATTTACAGACGCGATTGCGGCAGGGGCAATCGTTTTACGTTCCCGCCCTCGAAAATGGCGCCCAGCCGCATACGGAAAAAAAGACGGGCAAGAAGCAATCGCGTCTCGCTCGTCTTTTCCGCGCCCCGTAGGGAAGCTGCCCTATTTCCTTCTATGAGCAGCTGCCTTCCGGGCGTTTTTTATCGGTTGATTGCGCCGCAGATCATGCAGAATACAAGCATTACCGCAGCAAGGATGGCGCAGCGTCCGGCAAGGCGGGAATATTTCCGCCCGGCGTCCCGGGCAGAGTCGGAGTCGTCGCTCCGAGCGGCTTCGCCGCCCTTCATTCCGACGCGGAACTGGAAGAACACGGTGAGCACCGCGAACAGGCCAAACAGTCCCAGCGTCGCCAGTTGGAGCGCGCGCATTTTACAGCAGGTTGAGCGCAACCGCCAGCACGACGAATACAATCGCAACGCCGGTGGTGACCTTGCTCAGGGCCGACTGCATGCCGTGCGCCTTTTTGGAGCCGAAAAAGGTCTCCGCGCCGCCGGCAATGGTGCCGGACAGGCCCTGGGATGTACCTTCCTGCAGCAGGATGGTGACGATCAGGAACAGGCACGCGAGCACTTCAATGACGCTCATGACAATGTGCATGGTATCCATAGCTTTTTTAAAACCTCCGCTTCTTTTTGAATAATCATCGATGAAATTCGCAAAAGCCCGCGGGGGGGCAATGTGCGTACATATCATCTTACCATAGAAGGGGGTAAAATGCAAGAAAATTTGCATAAACCGCAGCAAAGCGGCAAAAATGAGGTTAAATCAGATCCTTAATCAGCGCACGCAGGGGCGCGCCCATGCGGTTGATGTAGATTTTGCCGTGTTCCAGATCGACCAGCGCCACGCGGATGCTCGACCAGCCGGCGTCCGGCTTTTCATAGCGTAGCTCGCTGATCTTGCCTTTGAGTTTGCGGATGACAGCTTTGTCGACCTCCCCGGAAACCAGGATCAGGCTGACCATGGAAAACTCGTGCAGCGGGTCCACGGGGACGATTTCCTTCTGCACGCCGCGCGCAAATTCCCACCAGTCTTCCAGCGCGGCGAGATCCATGGCCGGCGCCGCGTAAAGCAGGCGGTATTCATGGCAGTGGCTGGTGGTATTGAGCGGCATAATGCCCATCAGCTTTTTCTTTTCGCTTGTGGAATACTCGGCGGTGAGCGCCGCGACGCGGCCGTTGTGCTCCATCATGCGCACCGGCTTAAACTGCTTCGGGAGCGACTGCTCCACCCGGTTTACAAAATCGATAAAGCTTTCCGAAAAATTAGCGACCATAATGGGTTCCTCACAAATCCGCGGGATATTCTCCCGCTTCGGTCATGGCTGCCAGCGCGGCCTGTACGGTGGGCTTATCCTCTCGATAGGTGACGCCGAACCAGCGCGCGTCGGTTGTCAGCAGGCGCGCGGTCGCTTTTCCGCCATGGATCAGCGCGTCCACGGCTGCGGGCAGATAAAATTCACCCTTTTCGGGGTTTTGCGGCAGCTTCTCCGCGAAAAATTCACGCAGCAGGCCGGTGAGTTCCCCGAGAAAGGACGGCGTAAAGCCCCACAGGTTCATGGAAACCGGCGTGCCGTCCGCGATGGCGCCGCCCGTCCCGTCCTTCTCCGCATAACGGATTACCCCGTCCGCGCCGCGCGCGATGGCCGTGCGTTCGACGATGGACGCGAGGAAGCCGTCCGCGTCGGCTGTGCATACGCCGCGCGAAACCGTGCCATTTTCCGTGAGCGTGTTCTCCACCTTGTACCCGACCATGCAATAGCGGTATACGCCGTCGTCCTCAGCCGTGGATAGGAAACCGGACATCTTGCGGAAGGCGTCCGCACCGTAGAAATCGTCGGCGTTGATCACCGCAAACGGCACGTCCAGCATCCCGGCGACACACCAGACCGCATGGCCGGTGCCGAGCGGTTTGACGCGGCCCTCGGGGGCGGCCAGGCCGTCCGGCAGGTTGCCGGGCGTCTGAAACGCATAGTCCACCTGCATATACTTCCGCGCCTTTTTTCCGATGGCCTGCTCGAAGGCTTCTTCCAGTTCGGGCTTAATGATGAACACCACGCGCGAAAAACCCGCGCGATATGCGTCATAAATAGAATAATCCAGAATAATCTGGCCGTTTGGGCCGAGCGGGTCGATTTGCTTGAGCCCGCCGTAGCGCGAGCCCATGCCCGCTGCCATGACGACGAGCGCCGGGGATTTTTTCATGGAATGGTACCTCCCAAAGACAGGTTTCCCGGCAGCGCGCAGGCCGGCGGGCGCCGGAAAATTTTTTATGGTGGAATGTTTCATCATTCTCGGATAGTTTCTAGTGCTATTATAATGGATTTTCGGTGGTATGACAAGCGGTGTCCGGCAAAATGCAACAAATATTCCGGATTCAAAAAGTGGTTTTGCATAAAAACAATGAAAATGATTGCAGAAGCTTTCCGGCACGTTTCCCATATTGTCAAACCGGCCTGAGAAATGGTAAAATAAATAACGGAATGAAACTTTATATGCGGCAAACATTCGGTTTGCATGGAATGAAATGAGGTATCTGCACAAATGCGTAGAACAAAAATCATTTGTACGCTGGGCCCGGCCACAGACGAGGGCGATGTACTCAAAAACATGATGAAGGCGGGCATGAATGTTGCGCGTTTCAACTTCAGCCACGGTTCCCATGAGGAACACAAGGCCCGCATGGATATGGTCAAGGCGGCGCGCGCTGAGCTGGGCCTGCCGGTGGGCCTGATGCTGGACACCAAAGGCCCGGAAATCCGCACCAAAACCTACAAGGACGGCAAGATTGAAATCGTCGAGGGCCAAGAGTTTACCCTGACCACCCGCGACGTCGAGGGCGACGGCACGATGGTCTCCATCACCTACCCGGGCCTGCCGGACGATGTTGAAGTCGGCACCCGCATCCTCATCGACGATGGCCTGGTTGCCTTCGAGGTCACGGCCATCAAGGGCACCGACATTGTCTGCAAGGCGCTCAACGGCGGCCCGCTCTCCAACCGCAAGTCCGTCAACGTGCCGGGCATCAAGCTCAACATGCCCTTTGTCTCGGATAAAGACCGCGCGGATATCGAGTTCGGCCTGACGCAGGGCATTGACTTTATCGCCGCCTCCTTTACCCGTTCGGCGCAGGATGTGCGCGATATCAAGGAAATCCTCAAAGAACATGGCCAGGAAGATGTAGAGATCATCTGCAAGATCGAGAATATGGAGGGCGTGCACAACATTCAGGAGATCCTCGATGAAGCCAACGGCGTCATGGTGGCCCGCGGCGACCTCGGCGTCGAAGTGCCGTTTGAGGAGCTGCCCGAAATTCAGAAGAACATCATCAAAACCTGCATTTCGCGCGGCAAGCGCGTTGTGACCGCTACCCAAATGCTGGAGTCCATGGCCAAAAACCCGCGCCCGACCCGCGCTGAGGTTTCCGACGTGGCCAACGCGGTTTACGACGGCACCAGCGCCATTATGCTGTCCGGCGAGACCTCGGTTGGCAAGTACCCGGTCGAGACCGTGGAGACCATGTCCCGCATTGCGATGAACGCGGAGGCGACCATCCATTATGACCGCCGCCGTGCCACCCGCCCGGAGTTCGCCGAGATGGCGGTTGCGGGCGACGACAAGACCAACGCGATTGCGCACGCGGTCTGCACCACGTCGGCCGATCTGGACGCCAAGTGCATCGTGGCCTTCACCGAGTCCGGTTCAACCGCGCGCGCGGTATCCTGCCGCCGTCCGGGCAAGCTGATCGTCGGCGCGACCCCGTCGGAAAAGACGTTCCACCGTTTGACCATGAGCTGGGGCGTCATCCCGTGCATGGTGCGGCGTCCGTCCAGCGGCACCGGCCTGTATATGCAGGCGGTCCGCGGCGCGGTGGAGGCGATGAAGGCAGGCGTAGGCGATATTATTATCGTCACAGCGGGCATGCCGGTTGGCCGCGTCAGCTATACCAACACCATGCGCGTCATCCAGGTGACCGAGGATTACATCAACCTCGCTTTTGAGGACTGAGAAAAAATTGCCACTCGGACGCAAATTATTCACGGTTTGTTCAAATTTCGACAGCCGGTTGTGGTAAAATACAAATACAGCATTATCGCGCGGTCTGGCATCAGGCTGCGCGATTTGTACGTTTTTACCCCTAAAATGGCGGTTTGGAGGAAGTTATGTCGCTGAGAAGACTGATACGCATTGTACGCCGCTGGCTACTGCTGGCTGTGCTGACCGTGGCGCTCATTACGGTCGGCCTGTTTGTTTACCGATTTCTGTTTTCCTATACATACGACGACTCTCTCGAGGGCGTTTCGGACGAGGAGCTGGCGGTCAATGTCAAGCCGGCGTCCGGAATTACAAATATTGCATTGTTCGGCGTGGATACCCGGCCGGGCGAGCCGACGCGGTCGGACTGCATGATGGTGATGACCGTGGATGCCGATGCGGGCACGATCAAGCTAACCTCGCTCATGCGGGACAGCAAGGTAAAGATCGATGGCCACGGTACGCAGAAGCTGTGTCATGCGTACAGCTTTGACGGCCCGAAGGGTGCGATTAAAACCATCAACGAAACCTTTGACCTGAACATCACCGACTACGCGGAGGTCAACTTTGTGCAGATGGCAAACCTTATTGGCGAGGTCGGCGGCGTGGACGTCGAGGTATCCGAAAAGGAGCGCAAGGAAGCCAACAAATTCATCAGGGAATACTACGAATCGTTTGATATGGAGCCGGAACTGATTGAAAAAGCCGGGTATCAGCACCTGAACGGGATTCAGGCCATGACGTTTGCGCGCATCCGCAAGGGCGGTACAGGCGACGACTGGGGCCGTGTGGAGCGGCAGTCGATCGTGCTAGAAGCCATGTTTGATACTGTGAAGGACAAGTCCATGGCCGAGCTGGTGGCCATGATGCCGCGGCTGCTGCCGTATGTGACGACGTCGCTCAAGAAAACCGAGATGATTTCGCTCGCCAAAGGGCTGTTTGCAAACGGCAAACCGGAGATTGAGCACGCCCGCGTGCCGGTGGACGGCCAGTGGGATTATGGCGGCAGCTCCAATGAATATATTGTGTATGACCTGGATCGCGCGGCGGAGCAGATCAATGCATATATTTATGACGGCATACCCATTGGGGCGAAGAGCGATTCTTTCAAGGAGGAATAACCGCAGGCCGCAGCCCTCTATCCTCGTTCCCGCGCTGTGCGCGGATAAAACGAGAGCCCGTAGGCCTCTATCCTCGTTCCCGCGCTGTGCGCGGATAAAACGAGAGTGCCGTAGCCCTCTATCCTTATTCCCATGCGCAGGCGGTTGAGTAACATAGGACGGTGCCGCCCCGGCGGCGACGGCACAAGGGGGACCGGGGGGACACCCCCCAATCCCCCTTGTGAATCCCCTGTCCCCCCGCCAGGCTCACGCTTTTTCAGAGAAAAAGCTACCCCGCCATCCAGAGGGATTGGATTTACGGGTGAAAAGACTTTCCGTTTTGATTGAATGTGTGCCATGGATTCCCGTGCGAGCCGTTATAATCAGGGTGCAACCCGTGGGGAACGGGGTGCAGAGGATGATTGCGTGTGCAGCTTTGTGCCGCCGTGCTGGGGAGCGCCTGCTCTTGGCTCCGCTCAGCCGCCAGCCGGGTCATAGCGGCTCGTGGCAGAAAATCGGAACGGAAAAACTTTTTACACGTAACGCCGCGCCCTGTGGATGGCGGGGTAGCTTTTTTTTCGGAAAATGCGTAAGCCTATGCGGGAGGGATGAGGGGATTGCAAAAGAGGAGAAGGGATACTTCCCTTCTCCTCTTTTGCAATCTCCCGGCAAACGGCAAGCCGGAAGAATCAGAGGGCGCCTGCCAAAAGCAGGCGCCCTCCGCAGAAATCTTACTTGTAGAACTCCGGAGTCTCCGGCAGTTCAATCGGCAGCATATATTCGCCTGTGTTGCGCGCCGTGTTGCATGCATCGGCGCCGATGCATGCCGCATAACCGTCCCATGCGGACGGGCCAACCAGTTCGCCGGCCTCGACCGACTTGGCCCACTCCTCGAATTCGGTGTCGTAGGCCTGGATGAAACGCTGGGTCCAGTCGTTGTAAATCTCATAGCCGGCCTGGCAGTCAATGCGGGTATGTACGGTCGCCGGGTCGGGCAGCGAGACCACGCCCTTTTCGCCCACGACCTCGCACTGGATGTCGTAGCCATAGCCCGCGTGCTGGTTGATTTCCACGTCAATGCGCACGCCCGTTTTGGTCTCCAGGATCATCACCTGCGGGTCGAGCAAAATTTCCGGGTCTTCGCCACGGTTCTGTTTGCCGCAGATGACGCCGCCCTTTACGTAATCCTCGCCCAGCAGCCAGCGCAGCACGTCCAGCTCATGGATGCCCGAATTTGCGATGGTCATGTCGGAGGTATGGCCTGGGACATGGCTGAAGTTGCGGTGGCACGCATGGATGAGCAGCGGAGCGCCGATCTTGCCCTCGTCGATGACCTTTTTCATCGCGCGGTAACCGTTGTCATAGCGGCGCATGAATCCGACCTGCACCAGACGGCGGCCAAACGCCATCTCGGCCTCCACAACCTTCATGCAGTCGTTCGCGGTCGGCGCGAGGGGCTTCTCGCAGAATACATATTTGCCGGCCTTGATGCACTCGAGCACCAGCGGCGCATGGAACGGGTCCGCGGTACAGACGACGACCGCGTCCACCTCGGGATCGTGGATCAGGTCCGCGCCCTCCTTATAAAATTTGACGCCATACTGCGCGGCGACCTTCTTGCCGCCCTCTTCGAATACATCGGAAACCGCGACCACGGTGGTCGAGGTGATGACGTTGGTCAGGCGGCGGATATGATCGCGGCCCATGCCGCCGCAGCCGATTACACCTACACGAAGCATTGTTCAGTTCTCCTTTCGTCCGGCGCCCGTTTTGCCGGCATCTTAAATCTTCTCAAATATCTCATGACCATCTCACCGGTCAACTTCATCATAGCACAGGCACAGCTCGAAGTAAATACCTTTTTCTCGAATTTTTTTAAAGAAATTTTCGCAAATTACTTGAACGAGCACGTGTCGTTATGATACAATATCGGCAAGAAGTAAGAGGCGGCGGGGGCGCCTGGAAACCCTGCGCCGGAGAGAAATTTCAGAGAAATGAGGAAAACATCATGAAGCTTGGAATCAAGACCTGCACCCTGACCCTTCCCTATGAAGAAGCGCTTGATTTCTGTGTACAGCAGGAAATCCCGCTGCTCGAAATCGCCACCGGCAACTGGTCGGCAGCGCCGCACATCGACCTCGATACCGTGGTTTCCGACAAGGGCGCGCGTGACCGGTGGTATGGGGAGATCACCGCCCGCGGCCTGACCCTGGATTCGCTCAACTGCGCGGGCAACCCGCTCGGCTATGCGCACGACATGGACGTCACCGAGAAGACCTTCCGTCTGGCGGGCGAGCTGGGCGTGAAGAAGATTGTTATGATGAGCGGCCTTCCGGCGGGCTGCAAGGGCGACAAGACCCCGGTGTGGATCACCACTTCGTGGCCGCCCGAGACGCAGGACGTGCTGAAATACCAGTGGGAGGAAGTCGCCATCCCGGAGTGGACCCGTCTGGTGAAGCTTGCCGAAGAATGCGGCATTGAAAAAATCGCGCTCGAAAACCATCCCTACCAGCTGGTATACAACGTCGAAACCTGCCTGAAACTGCGTGAGGCGGTCGGCCCCATGATCGGCATGAACCTCGACCCGTCCCATATGTTCTGGCAGTCGGGCGACCCAATGGCGGCGGCCCGGGTGCTGGGCGCGGCCGGCGCTCTGTACCACGTCCACGGCAAGGACGCCCGCCTGGAGCGCTACATGGTCGACCCGAACGGCGTGCTGGATACCAAGACCATTGACGATTTCGCGCGCCGCGCATGGAACTTTGTCGCGGTCGGCTCGGGCCACAGCGAGCAGTGGTGGAGCGAATTCCTGTCCGTTGTCCGCATGGCGGGCTACGACGATGTGGTTTCCCTCGAAATGGAGGATCTGACCATGTCCATGATGGACGGCCACCTCTATTCCCTCGATATCCTCAAGCGCGCAATGGTGCTCAATCACTAAGGCCACAGCATACCTTTCTTTTCTTTTTTCGTTTCCAGGGGCAGCGGCGTCCGTACAGACGGCCGCTGCCCCCGGCTTTTTCTGAAAAAATAAAATTTTTCGGATGTTCACCGGATTTTCAAAATACCGCGGTATAATAACCGTATACGGCCATGATACGTTTATTTCACGATGATGCGGCATTCCGGTTTGATTTTTCCCGCCGCTATGGTATCATGGCAATAAGGAGGGAGTGGACACCCCATGGCAACGATTTTGCTTGCGGACGACGAGGCGCGCATCCGCCGCCTGGTCACCGATTTTTTAAAACGGGATGGGCACACGATCGTGGAGGCCGCGGACGGCGCCGAGGCGCTCCGCCTGCTTGAAAGCCATCCGGAGATTGAACTGGCGATTTTGGACGTGATGATGCCGGGCGCGGACGGGTTTACCGTGCTCCAGGGAATCCGCGCGGACGCGCGCACCCGCCGCCTGCCGGTCATGATGCTGACCGCGCGCGCCGAGGAATTCGACCAGCTGCAAGGCTTGCAGGGCGGCGCGGACGATTATGTCACTAAGCCCTTTTCCCCGCTCGTCCTGTGCGCGCGAGTGAAAAACCTGCTGCTGCGCAGCGGCGCGGCCCGGCAGGAGCAATCCCGGTTTGGAGACCTGGACATCGACGAGGCGCGGCATGAGGTGCGCGTGGCGGGCGCGGACATCGGCCTCACGCCCAAGGAATACGAGCTGATGGTGTATTTCAAGAATAACCGCGGCATTGCGCTCTCCCGTGAAAAAATCCTCAACGCCGTGTGGGGGTACGACTACTTCGGCGACCTGCGCACGGTCGATACCCACATCAAGAAGCTGCGCGCCAAGCTCGGCGAATACGGCGCAAAGATTGAAACCGTGCGCGGCTATGGCTACCGCTTTGAAGTGTGACTTGCGGCGGACGGGCTCTTATGGTATGCTGAAGGAAGAAATGCCGTGAAGGAGGGCAAAATACCATGGCTTTTGACATTACTTCCATTGCACAGGTCTATCAGGCAGAAGACCTGAATTTTTCCACCGACGAGGAACGGGGCATCATCCGTTTTTCCATGAATACGCAGGCGTCGCCCGACGTGCGCTTTACTGCGCGTATGGTTAACCCGCGCACCGCGCTGTTTACCACCATCCTGCCGATGAACATCCCGGAGAAAAACCGCGGCGCGGTCAGCGATTATATGACCCGGGTAAACTACACGCTGCTGCTCGGCAATTTCCAGATGGATCTGACCGACGGCGAGCTGAGCTATAAGGCGGTCGGCGTGTTTGAGGAGGAGACCGGGCTGCCCGATTCGGTTGTGACCCGCCTGACCTATGTGGGCTTCAACATGTTTGACAAGTATCTACCCGGCGTGTTTGCCATCCTGTACGGAGGCAAGACCCCGGCGGAGGCATTCGACGAGGTCAACAGCAAAGACGACTAAATGGATTTTTGGTCAGGGGACGGTGCGCCGTCCCCTGTTTTTTGAAAAAGGGGCACAGCCGGAGGTGGAACCATGCGCCATTCGATCAAATTCAAATTTTTTGCGGCGAGCTGCGCCATTGCGGTGGCGTTTGTGGGCATCCTGACCGCGCTCAACCTGACGCTGTATGATAATTACTATCTGTGGCAACGGGAGAAATCCCTCGACCGCATTTATGATACCGTGCGTAGGGCCTATGCGGAGGATGGCAGCGGGCTGGCGGCCGCCATTGTGAGCGCGGAAGATACCGAAGGCGTGCGCCTGTCGATTGTGACGCAGGAAGGCACGGTGACGTATGATTCGGTGGTGCGCGAACAGCTTGCAGGCATGGACGGCGCCTCGCAGAACCTGTTTTACGGGTTGTCGATCGCCGAAGCCGCGCTGCGCGCCGTCGACCTCGGGCAGGTGGAAAAGCAGGGTTCGGCGTTTGTGAACGTGTCCTCCCAAAAGCAGAACGAGGAATTTTTGTGCCTGGTCGGCCTGCTCGCAGATGGCGGCGATTATCTGGTCGCGCGCATCCCGTTCACGTATATGGAGCAGAATTCGGCGTTTAACATGGTTTTCCTGCTGATTTCGGGCGGTGTGACGCTGGTGGTGTGTATGTTCCTGGCATTCCCGATTTCGCGGCATTTCACGCGCCCGCTCATCGCCATGAACGATGTGGCGAACGCCATGGCCGACCTCGATTTCTCGAAGAAATATGAAGGCAAGGCGCGCGACGAGGTCGGCCAGCTCGGGCAGTCGATCAACCGGCTGAGCGAGCATCTGGAGCGGGCCATCGCCGAACTGCGGCAGTCCAACGAGCAGCTGGCGCTGGAAATCCGGGAAAAGGAAAAAATAGATGAGATGCGCCGGGAATTTATCATCAACGTGTCCCACGAGCTCAAGACCCCGATTGCGCTCATCCAGGGCTATGCCGAGGGCCTGCGCGAGGGCATCGCGGAGACCCAGGAGGACCGCGACTATTACTGCACGACCATCAGCGACGAGGCGACGCGCATGAACAAGATGGTGATGCAGCTTTTGAGCCTGTCCAAGCTGGAGCTTGGCCGCGAGCAGCCCAGCCTGGCCGACGTGGAGCTGGACGAGCTGCTGGCCGGCGCGGCCTCCAAGACCGCCCTGCTCGCGGACGCGAAGGGGCTGGCCGTCGAGCGGGCGGACAGCGGCCTCACGGTGCGCAGCGACTACGGGATGCTGGAACAGGTGGTTGGCAACTATCTGACGAACGCGATTCGCTACACGCCCGAGGGCGGGCGTATCCGCCTGTCGGCCGCGCGGGACGCGGACGGCACGGTGCTGACCGTGATGAACGAGGGCGAGGGAGTAAACGAGGACGAACTCCCCCGCCTGTGGGAAAAATTTTACCGTACCGACAAGGCGCGTTCGCGCGAATCGGGCGGCACGGGGGTGGGCCTGAGCATCGTGAAAGCCACGGCGGGGCTGCTCGGCGGCACGTGCGGGGCGCGGAATGTGCCGGGCGGCATGGAGTTCTGGTTCCGCATCCCGGATGGAAAGCCGGAGGCAAAAACCCCGTAACATACGGCCCGGACGGAATGTAAGGAAATTGTAGTTGCCTTTTGCGTGAAATTTCGGTATGATAGCAGAGGAAATAACCCTTTGGCACACATGGAGAGTTTGACGAGGGAGGCAGTTTTATGAAAAAATATATCCCGATGATGGCGCTCGCGGCGGCCTGCCTGATGGCGCTTGCCGCCTGCGGCGACAAAAAACCCGCAGCGTCTTCCGAAGGCCCGGCGTCGTCCTCGCTGCCCGTGCAGCAGCCGGACACAAGCGCTGGCGTCCCGGTAAGCGAGGCGCTTTCAATGTCCGACGCGCGCCGCCTGCTTGCGGAAGACATCGATACGGAGGCGTACATGATCCTCGACGGCGGCACGAAGCTCGAAGTCGAGGGACAGAGTTATTACGTGTTCATTGTGGCGAACCGAGAAGATAACAGGGTGGTCGGCCAGCTCGCGGTCAACAAGGAGACCGGCGAGAAATACAACTACGAGGGCGAGGGCATTCTGGGCGATTACTCGGAGTTTTCGCTCTATGACCCGAAAACCGACGCGGCCTTTGAATGGGAAGGCGTCTTTACAGACGGCGAACGCACGATTGAGCTACTGCCGATCGACGAGCGGTCGTTTGAGTACGTCCTCGGCGACCGGACAGGCGTGGCGCGTATTGACGGCGGCACGGCAAAGGACGAGGAAAACGACGTGACGTTCTCGTGGGATGAGGACGGGAAACTGGTGCTGCTCGGCGGGGTGGAAGGCGCCTTTACGCCCGAGGAAGGCGCGGAATAACCGGGCCTCCGGCACAATAAGATAGACATAGGCCGGTTTTCCCCGGCGGCAAGGAGATATTTGATATGTTGGAAATCCTGAAGGCCATTTTCCTCGGCATCGTCGAGGGCGTCACCGAATGGCTGCCGGTTTCAAGTACCGGCCATATGATCCTGGTGGATCAGTTTTTGCAGCTGGACGCCTCGGAAGCGTTTAAGGAGCTGTTTTTCGTGGTCATCCAGTTCGGCGCAATCCTGGCCGTGCTGACTGTGTACTGGAAGCGGTTCATCCCGCTCAAAAAGACCAAGCGCGGGCATACGGTCGCCGATCCGCAGGTGTTCCGCCTGTGGCTCAAGATCATCATCGCCTGCGTGCCGGCCGCGGTGGTCGGCATCCTGTTTGACGACCAGCTGAACGCGCTTTTCTATAATTTCCAGACCGTTGGCATGGCGCTGATTGTGTTTGGCATTGCGTTTATCGCGGTGGAAAACCGCAATGCCGGGCAGCATGCCCGCGCCATGCGCGTGAACGATATCACATACAAGGATGCGTTCATCATTGGCATGTTCCAGTTAATTGCGGCGGTTTTCCCGGGCACCTCGCGCTCAGGCGCGACCATCCTCGGCGGCATCGCGATCGGCGTCGGCCGCGCGGCCGCGGCCGAATTTACATTTTTCCTCGCGGTGCCGGTCATGTTCGGCGCCAGCCTGCTCAAGTTTTTCAAGCTCGGCTGGGATTATACCGGGTTTGAATGGGCGCTGCTCATTGTCGGCTCGGCGGTGGCGTATTTCGTGTCCCTGCTGTGCATCCGCTTCCTGATGGGCTATGTCAAGCGCCATGATTTCAAGGTATTCGGCTGGTACCGGATTGTGCTCGGCGCGCTTGTGCTGGGCTATTGGGCATATACGCTGCTTGCGGCGTAAAGAACTTGCACCTTTCCCCTTTCTCTGCTATGATGGAGGTAGAGAAAGGGGGCTTTTTTATGAAATGTCCGCATTGTGGGGTGCACTATGACGATGGCGACAAAGAGTGCCCAATGTGCGGCGCGCGCCGCCCGATGTTCCAAAGCGACCCTTCCCAGCTGGCCAGGGCGACCGGCAGGCTGGCCCGGCCGCATCTGAAAGGGGGAGAGATCTCCTGGGTGGGGGAACACGTGACCAAAACATGCGCGCATCCGAAGAAAAAGACATGCCCGCATACGCAGGCGCTGGACGGCAGGCCGCAGCCCGCAAAAAAGAAGGGCAACAAAGCATTCTGGATTGCGATCCTGGTTTTTGCCCTGATTAATATCCTGCCCGCGCTTGTAGGCGCGCTGGAGGATATTGTGTACCAGATTCGTTGGATGCAGGCGCAGGAGCAGGCCAAGGAATGGCAGGCGGATTCCCCCCCGCCCGGATGGGACGGCGACGGTATCCGGATGGAGGACGCGATCCCGTGCGCCGGCGTTTGGGGCATCGCGGAAACCCGCGCGCAGGCCGTTTTTTCGCGTGTGCTTGACAACGAATATGGGCTGGAACAGTATGAGGTCACGGCGGACGGATACCGGGAACGCGGCGTGTATTATTATTACATCAACAACGGCGCGGGCGCGGAGTTCCCGGACGATTTCCCGCAGGATCAGTATATCTGGTATAAGCTCGTAGTCACACCGGCGGAAATTACCGGCACGGCGCCAAACCCGCAGGCAGATATCGAAAGTTACCAGTCCTGGGGCGCGACGGTGGACGTATTCCAGTCGGCGGATTCTTCGGAGACATATTTCCGGCAATGGGATACCCCGTGGCTGCCTGCAGACAGCGCCGTGCATGCGCAGAACGCAGGCGGCGCGGACGAGGCCGACGCCCTGCTCGGCTCCGGCTTCGGGAACCTGTGAAAAAAGGCGATTGCACGCGCGTGCAATCGCCTTTTGCATCACAGGCCGGGATTGTAATGGGGGTTGCTCAGAAGGCCGGCGGCGTTTTCGTGAGTGGCAAGCACAGCGCCCGGCACAATGCGCTTTTCAATCGGCCGCCCCATCGCGGCCTGCACGGCAAGCTGGACGCTGAGCGCACCGGTGTCGTAAAATTCCGGCACGACCATGGCTGCGAGCGTTCTGTCCCGCACCAGTTCCAACGCTTCCGGCGCGCAGCCGAACCCAATCACCGGGATGCCCCTGCCCAGACGGGCCATTTCCCGCTGGGCGGCAATGGCGAGGCTGTCTGAAGCCACGCAGAGCACGCCTGCATCCGGGTACGTTTCCAGAAGCGTCCGCACCGCCTGCGCCGGTTCGCCGTCTGCGGCCAACACGCCGAGCACCTGCGCGCCGCCGCCCTCCAGCCCGGCGCGGAAGCCGGATTCCGCGATGTCCTGTACGCTGTCGTCTGCATTGCGCAGGATCACAGCCTTTTTTGAGAGCGTTGCCGCGTATTCCCCGCCGGGCCTGGCCGCCTGCGCGTCCATGCCGAGAAAGGAAAGCTTATTTGCATGCTCAATGTCATGCTGAATTGTCAAAACAGGAATCTTGGACAAAGCAGACTGATCCATGAGCGGTATCGCCGCTTCTGCGTCAAGGGGATCCACACAAATGACATCACAGCCTGCACTGATTTTGTTCTGAAACATATCGAGCTGCGCCCGTTTTGGGGAATATGCATCTGGAGAAATGCCTGGAATCGGCCCCAGAATATCTACGGAAACGCCGAGTTCGTTAGCCGCGGCCTCGGCCCCGTTTTTCATGAGAATATTTTCCGGGCCAGACATGGAACGCAGCAGTACGGTAATTTTAATATTTTTCGTCTGGATGGGCTGCGCTGCGCCCGGTGCGCCGAGCATCCCGGCGAGCAGGAGACTTAAAAATGGCTTCCAAAACATAGGCGGCTCCTTTTTAAAAATCCGTCATATTATACAATGTTTTCTTAATAATACCATGGGAAATGTAGAATATCAATAGGAAAAATTAAAATAAACTGAAATAAACTGAGAATTGCATCGGGCAAGCATTCCTGTTATAATAAAACCAAAACAGATTGGAGGAAGAACAGATGGCTATTTCGAAGGCCGACATTCAGCGCGTGAAGCTGATGGGTTTTTTGTTGAACCGCGGCACCGAGAATTTTAACTGCCGTGTCATCACCGGCAACGGTACCCTGACCGGCGAACAGCTGCAGGCGGTCGGCCGCATTGCACAGAAATACGGCAGCGGTACCTGTATGTTCACCACCCGAATGACGGTGGAGTTTTCCGGCATCCCTTACGAAAGCATTGACGATGTGGTGAAGGAGCTGGCCGAGGCCGGGCTGACCACGGGCGGCACCGGCGCGCGCGTGCGCCCGGTGACAGCCTGCAAGGGAACAACCTGTGTCTTTGGCTTTTATGATACGCAGGCGCTCGGGCAGAAGGTACACGATCGGTTTTATGAGGGCATGGGCAGCGTGCGTCTGCCGCATAAGTTCAAGATTGCGGTCGGCGGCTGCCCGAACAACTGCATCAAGCCCGACCTGAACGATTTCGGCATTGTCGGCCAGCATCCGCCGAAGTTCAAGGAAGAGCTTTGCCGGGGCTGCAAGCTGTGTGAGAAATTCTGCCGCATGGGCTGCATGAAGGTCGTGGACGGCAAGATGACCCGTGACACCGGCGTGTGCAACAACTGCGGTTACTGCGTCGGAAAGTGCCCGTTCCAGGCGATCTATGCCGAAGAAGTGGCGTACAAGCTGTACATCGGCGGCCGCTGGGGCCGTATCACCCGCCATGGCACTCCCCTGCCCGGCCTGTATACCGAGGCCGAGGCGCTTGATATGATCGAGAAAGCCATGCTCCTCTTCCGCGATTGGGGCAAAAAGGGCGAGCGTTTCGCCGCCATGATCGACCGCGTCGGTGAGGACAAGGTTGTGGACGAGCTGCTGCACGGCAGCCTGATGGCCCGCCGGGAGGAAATCCTCGCAAAGGAAATCTGAAATAAGCCAGGCCTTCCCTGCACTGAGGGAAGGCCTGGCTTGTCGAAAAAGTCCTTCGCGCCGCAGCGCGTTTCAAACAGGTTTTCGC
Organism: uncultured Butyricicoccus sp.; assembly: GCA_900547195.1. GTDB lineage: Bacteria > Bacillota > Clostridia > Oscillospirales > Butyricicoccaceae > Butyricicoccus_B. The sequence continues at coordinate 27,329 of URFQ01000006.1, read as the reverse complement.
CGCTTGCGGCGAAAACCATAAAAACCCGCGACATGTGCGTGGGTTTTTATACAAACCGACGGCAAGTGTGCCCGTAAGGGCGCGCGCAGCCGCCGGAATACTCGATCGAAAGCGTGGTTTCGATCGAAGGCTGTTCGAAAAACATAGTTTTTCGACAGCCTCGGCCTTCCCTGCGCTGAGGGAAGGCTTTTTGCTTTTTCTTTCTCCAGATTCCTTGAATCCAGGCGCAAAATTCGGTAAAATAGAAGCAACGCAAAGGCGCGGCCGGAGGGGGTACCCGGCTGGGGCCGCCGCAAAGGGGGAATCGGATATGAGGGAAAAACCGGAAAAAAAGCATTTGCAGCCGCCTCATCCGTTTGTGATGATCTTTGCCGCCATGCTGTGCGCGGCCCTGCTGACCCATCTGGTGCCGCTCGGGCGGTATGAGCTGAAAGAGGTTACTTATGTGGTAAACGGCGAGCAGCGCACCGGCACTGCGGTGGATCCATCCAGCTTCCGCTATAGTATGGACGAAAAAAACCAGCGTGTGGTGTATCCGGCGCCGGTGTTCGGCGTGTCGGCGCGCGGGGAAAGCGGCATGATGAACTTCCTGTTTGACGGGCTGAACAACAGCCGGCAGGCAGCCGCGACGGCCGGCCTTGCCGCCTACATGCTGGTCATCGGCGGATCATTCGGCGTCCTGATGCGCACCGGCGTGGCCGATCGGGTCATTTTGCGCATGGTGCGGCGGATCGGCGGGTCGGCGCTGTTTGTACCGCCTGCGCTGTTTGTGCTGTTTTCCCTTGCGGGCGCGGTATTCGGGTTCAGCGAGGGCGCCATCCCATGCGCTATGCTGGTCATTCCCCTGTTGATCGCCATGGATTTTGACGCCATTACCGGCGTGCTGTGCACGTTCGCGGCCACACAGGTGGGCGTTGCCTGTGCATGGATGGGCATAGGCGCGCTGGAGAGTGCGCAGACCATTGCCGGCATTCCGGTGCTGTCGGGCGCGCGGCTGCGCATGGTTTTGTGGGCGGTGCTGACCGCGCTCGGCGCAGGGTATACAGCCATCTATGCCTCCAGGGTATACGAAGACCCCCACCGTTCCCTGACGCACGCGGGCGACGCGCGCTTCCGTGGTCGTTTTGAGAGCCTGCGCGCCCGGCGGGAGCCGTTTACGCTCGGCGCAAAACTGGTGGCGGCAGCCGTGCTTTTGTCCCTTGGCTGGATGGTCTGGGGCGTGATGACCCTGAATTATACGCTGGATGAAATTGCGTCCCTGTTTTTTGTCATGGCGCTCATCACCGGGCTGCTCGGCGCGGCGTTCCATCTGGACGGCATGCAGCTGCGCGATATCCCGCGCGCATTCCAGTCGGGCGCGTCCGATCTGGTTGGCGCGGTGCTGGTCATGGGCATGGCGCAGGGCATGGTGCTGCTCATGGGCGGCATCAATCCTACCAGCCCCTCGGTGCTCAATACCCTGCTCCACTGGGCGGAACGCGCGTTCAGCGAACTGCCCGGCCTGCTTGCCGCATGGCTGATGTATGTGTTCCAGTATGGGGTCAACGTTGTGGTGCCGAGCGAGGTGGGGCAGGCGGCGCTGACCATGCCGGTCATGGCGCCGCTTGCCGACGGCCTTGGTATCAGCCGGCAGGTGGCCGTGCTGGCGTTCCAGCTCGGCGGCAGCCTGTCCCATCTGCTGGTGCCGACTTCCGGCTGCCTGATCGGGGTTTTGAGCATTGCACGCGTGGAATGGGGCGATTGGCTGCGTTCCCAGTGGAAAGCGATTGCGATTGTTTTTGTGCTTGCCTCGGCGGCAGTTGTCGCCGCCGCCTGCATCGGGTATACGTAAGATTTTTGGAGAAGAACAAAGCGACACGGCACAAAACCTCTTGTTTTGTGCCATTTCCTTTGCTATAATGATTCTACGCGGCTGCTGCCGCCTAGGGAGAAAAACAAAGTATGAAAGAAAGAGAAAAATTTGCCTCGCGCCTGGGATTTATCCTGATTTCGGCAGGATGCGCCATCGGCATCGGCAACGTATGGCGGTTCCCATATATTACCGGTCAGTACGGCGGCGCAGCGTTTGTGCTGGTTTATCTGCTGTTCCTTATTATTCTGGGATTGCCGATCATGGTGATGGAGTTCGCGGTGGGCCGCGCCAGCCAACAGTCGGCGGCGCGCTCGTTCCACGTTTTGGAGCCGAAGGGCACCAAATGGCATTTGTATGGCTATGGCGCCATGCTCGGCAACTATATGCTTATGGCATTTTACACCACGGTTGGCGGCTGGATGCTCGCCTACTTCTATAAGATGGCGAAGGGCGAATTTGTGGGGCTGGATCCGGAACAGGTCGGCGGGGTGTTCAGCGACATGCTGGCGAACCCTGGATATCTCACCTTCTGGATGGTCGTTACCGTGCTGGTCAGCTTTGCGGTCTGTTCGCGCGGTTTGCAAAACGGCGTCGAAAAGGTCAATAAGGTTATGATGGTCGCCCTGCTGGCCATCATGATTGTGTTGGTGTTCCGCGCCGTGACGCTGGAAGGCGCGGCGGAAGGACTGACCTTTTACCTCAAACCCGATTTCTCCAAGCTGTATGAAGCCGAAGGCGGCTTGTTTGAGTCTATTTTTGCAGCTATGGGGCAGGCATTCTTTACCCTATCGCTCGGAATCGGCGCGCTGGCCATCTTCGGTTCATACATCGGCAAAGACCGCAGCCTGACCGGTGAGGCGATCAGCATTACGGTGCTCGATACCTTTGTCGCGCTTATGAGCGGACTGATTATCTTTCCGGCCGCGGCAGCCTTTGACGTGGACGCGGGCGCCGGCCCGGAACTTATTTTCGTCACCCTGCCGAACATTTTCAATCAGATGCCTGGCGGCCGCCTGTGGGGCGCCCTGTTCTTTGTGTTCATGTCCTTTGCCGCGTTTTCAACCATCATCGCGGTGTTTCAGAACATTGTATCCTTTGGCATGGATCTGTGGGGTTGGAGCCGCAAAAAAGCGATCTTCCTGAACCTAATATTTGTGCTCGCCATCTCCATGCCGTGTATTCTTGGCTTCAGCGTTTGGAGAGGCGTCCAGATCCCACATATCGGCGATATCCAGTCGATTGAGGATTTCATTGTCTCGAACAACCTGTTGCCGCTCGGCTCCATGGTCTATCTGCTGTTCTGTACGTCCCGCCGCGGCTGGGGCTGGAAAAACTTTCTCCGGGAAGCAGACACCGGGGAGGGCCTGGCATTTCCACGCTGGATGCGCGTGTATGTCAGTTATATCCTGCCGCTCATTGTGCTGTTTATTTTTGTGATGGGCTATGTGCAAAAATTTGGCGGTTAACGAACATGTTTTATGCTCCCTGTATAAAAAAGAGAAGCATTTTTTACATCTGTTTTCGGAAAATTAATAGAATCTTTATGGACACAAAAATACCAATATGGTATACTAGAGCAAATCCGGGGCCGGGTACATTGGCTGCCGCCAGCCCAAACATGAAAAGGAGAATATGCTGATGAACAGAGACCGTTTGAAAGGATTTGCCCTGGGCGCAATTGTGACCTCTATGGCGCTGGGCCTGACCTTTACCGCTTCAGCCGGCCGTTCGATCAAGGTGGAAGACGGCGACATTGGCGTAAAGATCAACAAGGCGAACTTCACGATCCGCGACACCAACGGCGTGGTAGTCAAACCGTTTGTACACAATGGGACCACCTATGTGCCCATGCGCGCGTTCTGCGAGGCCATTGGCCTGAATGTGGAGTACGATAGCAAGACAAACACAGCGGTGATCACGCAGGAGGGCGCAAATACCAGCTATGTTTCGGCAGACACAGCCATGCAGGCGGCTTTTGACAGCGCAAAGGTGAACGCCGCGGCGGTAAAGGAGCTGGAATGCGACCTCGAATGGGATGATGGCCGCGCGATTTACGAGATCGAATTCAAGAGCGGGAACAAGGAGTACGATTACGAGGTGGATGCGCTGACCGGCAAGGTGATTTCCGCCGGCTACGACAAGGACGGCCGGGAGGATGACGGGAAACAGGCCGCATCCGGGCAGAAGTACATCACCGCGGACGCGGCGAAACAGGCGGCGTTTGACCACGCGGGCGTGAAAGCTGCGGACGCCACGCAGGTAAAGTGCGAGCTGGACAAGGAGGACGGCGTGTATGAAGTAGAATTCAAGAGCGGCGGCGTGGAGTATGAATATGAAATCAACGCCGTGACCGGCAAGGTGGTCAAAGCGGACAGGGACATGGACGACTAAAGAAAAAAGCTATTGCGAAAGCAACAGCTTCAGACTGTCGAAAAAGTCCTTCGCGCCGCAGCGCGCTTTAAACAGGATTTCGCCGCTTACGGCGAAATCCATAAAAACCCGCGACATGTGCGTGGGTTTTGCCCGTAGGCCGCTATCATTATTCCGCCGCCCTGCGGCGATAAAATGAGCGTTAACAAACCGACGGCAAGTGCGCCCATAAGGGCGCGCGCAGCCGCCGGAATACTCGATCGAAAGCGTGGTTTCGATCGAAGGCTGTCGAAAAACATAGTTTTTCGACAGCCTCACTCCGCCCACCCGGGCGGAGTTTTTTCATCAGGAAGGCACGGCTTTGGGCGTTTCCACGATACCGCCCCGGCCCAGATGCCCGCAAAACAAAAGGCCCCTGCCAAAAGCAGAGACCTTTTGTTCCTTTCTGAAGGGGAGGAGCCGGGAGCGGGCATGGCGAGGGGGGAGCTTCGCCATGCCCTTCTTAGCGGAGGGGCAGGTGGACACCTATGTCTTTGATTCGAGAAATCCCGGCTCCGGATACGGTTTATAGGATTCCTTCCGGCAAACCGGGAGAGCGAATGGCTCGGCTCTCCCAGCCGCCTTCCGGAAAACAAAATGCCGTGAAACAGGTGTGCCTGGGGCGGGCGTATCCATGACGCGGCGGATTGAAACGAAGTTCATCGGATATTTGACATCACAGCACACCGCCGGGATTCTATAAACAACTTTTCAAGGTTTGTATGCGAATTAGGCTTGTAATTCGTTGGAATATCCCGTATAATGAAAAAGGCGGTGCGGCGAGTGCCGCTGTGTATGGTGGTGCGTCACCTGCATAGGATGCGGGGTGTGCTAGCGCCCCGCATCTACCGTCAATTTTGTTTTCCGTACTTCTACTATACCATTATCTCCACGAAAAGGCAAGGGTTTCTTCCCGGCTTTTTGTGGTTTTTTTCATTTTCTGGCTCTTTCGCACCGCCGGGGACGGCGCGCGGTACGCACCGGCACACGCGCCGCCCGCGGCCCGCGCCCCCGGCGGGCGCGCTGCACGGCCATGCACTGCCCAAGCAGCGCCGCCATCAGCCCGCATACGCCAAGCAGGCTCCCTCCGACCATCTGCGCGGCGGTCAGCGCGCCCTCGTCGGCCGCATGCGCCACCATAAACGCCAAAACCAGCGAAATCCAGCCAATCAGCTGGCTGAAACGTACATTCATGCTCTTTTCCTCCTGAAAATGTCCTGCCGCCGGCAATTCCCGCGGCCCGCCGAAGCTTCTATGGTTATTATAGCAGAACAGGTGTTTGATGAAAAGAGTTTTTTCGAATTTTTGTTCGTCGAAATTTTTTTTGGAAGCGGCTGCATAAAATAGCCCCCGGGTTTGGAACCCGGGGGCTTGCCGGTCAGTTCATTTTGTCAACAATGGCGTTCAGCACCTCGCCGGCAATTTCGCCCGCGACGCGCGCGCCGCCGCCGCCGTTTTCCACGCACACAATGAACGCGTATGGATGGCTGGCGCTGTCGATAAAGCCCGCAAACCATGCGTTCGGCCTTTTGCCGCCGCCGACCTCGGCTGTGCCCGATTTGGCGCAGGTGCCGTCCGGGAAGCGGCCTTCGCCATAGGTCTGGATGACGTTGTTGCGCAGCATTTTCCGCAGGGCCTCCGCGCTTTCCGCGCGAATCAGTTCGCCGGTCTGTTTGGCGGAGAACGTGCGGCCGGGCAGCATGGTGCCAGTATCGATGGAGCCAATCAGGCGCGGCGCCGCAGCCTTGCCGCCCGCCGCAATCGCGCCCATATAGGTCATCATGGAGCAGGGGTTGAGTGCGTCCTTGCCCTGGCCGACGCCGCCCCAAGCGATCTCGCCCTTGTCCGCGCCCTGGAAGGAGAAGGAGCCCTTCATGGTCTGGATGCCGTCGACCGACAGGCTGCTGGTCAGCCCGGCCTTATCGACGTATTCCTGCATGGTGCTGCCGCCGAGTTCCACGGCCAGCTGGCCGAACACACCGTTGCAGGAGTTTGCAAACGCCTCTTCGATGGTCTGCGTGCCGTGCGCGTGCGGGCAGGTGATCTTTGCGCCGCCCACCGTCACGCTGCCGTCGCATTTCCATGTGCGGTCGTAGAGGCCCGGGATATTTTCCAGCGCCGCGTTGAGGGTCACGGTTTTGAAAATCGAGCCGGGTACAATGGCGGCCGACAGCATGCGGTTGAGGAACACGCCCTCATATTCCTCGCCGTCGAAGCTCTCCGGCGGGTCGGCCGGGTCGAACGTCGGGGTCGAAACCATGCACAGAATCTCGCCGGTGGTGTAATCGTATACGCCGACCGTGCCCTTTTGCCCGCCCAGCGCCTTGTACGCCGTGACGTTAAAGGCCGCATCCAGCGTCAGGTGGATGGTGCGCTGTCCGGCAAAAAGCGGATAGCTGCCCGTAATCAGGTTATAGCCGGAAAGCTGGTCGCCAAAGGCCCGCAATGCGCCGGTGCCGATGCTGCTCGCGCGGTCTCCGACCGCATGCAGCGTCGCTTTGCGCACCGTCGCGTCCGGGTGGTACACCCGCTTGCCGTCCTCAATGCTGGTGAGCACATCGCCGTCGCGGTCGGCGACCGCGCCCGAAACCAGCTGGCTGTTTTTGCCGTATACGGCCGCGTACGAGGCCCAGTCGCCGCCCTGCGTCACAAAGCGGAAGCCGAACAGGCACAGGCCGAGCAGCAGGCACAGCGCCAGCAGCAGGCACAGCGCCGCGCGGCGCTCAATCTTCTTCATAGCCCATGGCCTCCTCCCTACGAAGTTCCCGCCTGCTTGGCAGCCGCACCGCAAAGCTGGCATTCTGCCGGGTGTCGGTCGCCTTCAAAAAGGCGAGCAGCCCCCACGCGGACAGCATGGCCGAGCCGCCGTTCGAGACAAACGGGAAGGTCACGCCGGTCAGCGGCAGGATATCCACGGCGCCGAACACATTTAAACAGGTCTGGAAGACCATCATGGATGTGGCCGCGCAGGCCGCGATGGTGTAAAAGCTCGACCGCCCGGCGCGGCAGGCGCGCACGGCGAACACGGCCAGCGTGAGGATGCACAGCACGGACAGGCAGGCGATGATGAAGCCGAACTCCTCGCACAGCATACCGAACACGAGGTCGGTATCCGCCGCAAACACGCCCTTCAGCCAGCCGTTGCCCGCGCCCACGCCGACCAGCCCGCCCGAGGCGGACGCGGACATGGTGCGCACCTGCTGGAAGCCCTTATCGGAGGCGTCCTGCCAGGCGTGGCCCCAGACCGCGAAGCGCGCGGCCACATGGGGCTTGAGGCGCAGCAGCATCATGCCGCCAATGCCGCAGCCCGAGCAGATGAGGGCGAGGGTCGCCCAGTCGCCCGAGCGCAGATACGCGATGACGAGGAAGGTGATAAAAAAGATGAGCGCGGTGCCGAAATCGTTCATCAGCGCCAGGCAGCCGCCGCACAGCGCGGTCAGCACAATGAACAGCGTCAGGTTGCGCTTTTTGAACAGGCGGTCGAGCGTGGCCGCGCCCGCGAAGATGTAGCAGATTTTTGCAATCTCGGACGGCTGGAACGAAAACCCGCCGAATTTGATCCAGTTTTTCGCGCCATAATCGCCGGTGCCGATGACGAGCGTGATTGCCAGCAGGCCGATTGCGCCCGCGGCCATCAGCCAGCGCAGCTGCTGCGCGCGCTCCAGGTTGCGCAGGATGCCGCACAGGAGCATGAACCCGCCCAGGCCGAGCAGCATGGTGATGAAAATCTTCACCAGGTCGTCCGGGTCGGTGGACGCGGTGATCGACAGGCTGAGCGTGCACAGGAAAAAGGCGATCAGTTCCATCTCAAAGCCCACGCGGCGCATTGCACGCAGCGTCAGGCAATAGCCCCACATCACAGCCGTCAGCCCGAGGAACACTAGGGGGATGTTGACGGTCGCCTCCCCGCCCTTTGCCAGCACGAGCTGGAGCGCGGTCAACACCTGAAAGAGGGTCAGCAGGATGAGCGGCCCCCAAGGCGGCACCGGACGGGCCTCTGCGGCGCGTGATTTGCGTTCTGCGCGCTTTTCCTCGGCGGGGACGGGCAGGAACACGGTTTCGACGCCGCCGAAGGAGAGCACGTCCCCGTCCTCCAGCATGGCGTTGCCGTCCACGCGCTTGCCGCCCACGCGCGTGCCGCCGGTCGAGCCAAGCTCGTAGAGCGTCCATTCGCCCCGGTCGTTGCGGGTGATGGCGGCGTGCGTGCGCGACACCGACGGGTAGCCGAGCACCACGTCTGCGGTTTTTGCGCGGCCGATGATGTTTTCCCAATGGGTCAGCGGGATGCGTTCGCCGTTCGGCAGGCTGAGATACGCCCAGGTTTCGGGCAGATGTTTGACCGCGAGCAGCGAGCGGATGGCGGTCAGCAGGATCAGGAGCGCCAGCACCGGCAGCACGAAGCGGATGACCGTCGTGTACCACACGCCGAACAGCGGGAACTCCGACGAAAGGCCGGTGAACCCGTCGAGCACGGCTTGCAGCGCGTTTGTAATGGTTTCCATAGCTTTGCTTCCTTTATTGGTTGTTCGGGAATAATTGGTCGACGTTTTCCACTGTGACGGGCGTATAGCTGATCCAGCGAATGCTGTTCTGCACGTTCTTCGGCTGGCTGCCGCCGAGCAGGGCCATAGCGGCCTCCACCGCGCCCGCACCCTCGGCCACCGGGTCCTGATAGACCGTGAAATCCAGCCGCCCGTCGCGGATGGCGGCGCGTCCGGCCGCGGTCGCGTCCACGCCCACCACCGGGATATCGGAAATCGCATATCCGGCCTGCGAGAGCGCCTCGGCCGCGCCGATGGCCATTTCATCGTTTGCGGCCAGCACGGCGTCTACCGTGGGCTTTTTGCCCCTGAGGTAGGCGAGGAAATCCTTCTGCGCGGTGGCGCGGTCCCAGCCCGCGTCGGCCTCATAAATGTATCTGGGCGTCAGCCCGGCGTCGGCCATGACGCCCTTGGCGGTTTCCACCCGCTCGGCCGATGCGCTGTTGACCTCGCTCCCCGCAATCACCGCAATGCGCGGGGACTGCATTTGCAGCCCGGTGAAGTATCCGGCCAGGTATTCCCCCTGCATGCGCCCGGCGTCGGTCTCGCGGCAGCCGATATAGACCACGTTGGCCCGGCTTTGCAGCACATCGTCGGCAGGGCGGCGGTTGAGGAACACCACCGGCATGGTGCCGGCTTTTTCGAGCACCTTGTCCGCGGCTTCGTCCTCGCACAGCACGACAATTGCGGCCGCATAGCCCTCCTCGGCCCATTCCTTGATCTGGGCAAGCTGCGCCTGCTGGTCGTTATTCGCATTCGCTACGTCGAGCCGCACATTGTCCGCGCCCGCGGCCTTGACCGCCGCAGCCTCCATGGAGGTGAGGAACTCATCCCGCGTGGCCATGTTCATACCGATTTTAATCCGATTATCCGCGATGCCGGGCGCGCCGCAGCCGGCCAGCGCCCCAGCCAGCAACATGCACGCACACGCACGCAAAAACCATTTTCTCATGTTCAGGACTCCTTTGGTCGTCTTGGGTCATCGTAAGATATCACAACTTTTCCCCAGCTTGGGACACGTGCCCGGACAAATGTGGACGTTTTTTAGGAAATGGTTGTCGATTTTTTAGAAAAGCCAATTTCCGCCGCGGCACGCGAAAAAATGAAAGTCTATTTTTGTTTATTATAGCATATTCCCATGCGTCTGCAAATCGGGTACAATAGAAAAAGATTCCGGCAGGGCAAATCCCGCCCGCCGGCGCCACCGAAGAGATGGAGGAATTGCAAATTATGATCAGACAGTGTGCATGTATTGATACCCTGTATACCGAGCTGCCGTGGCTGGAGCGTTTCCAGGCCGCCAAGGACGACGGCTTTGTGGCCGTGGAGTTTTGGGACTGGCGCATCCGCGACCTTGACGCCACCCGCGAGGCGGCGGAGAAGGCCGGCATTATCATCAGCGGCTTCAACGGCGACAACGATTACTCGCTCGTGGATCCGGCCCAGAAGCAGCAGTATCTGGAAGCGTTGGAGGCGTCCTGCAAAGCCGCCAAACAGGTCGGCGCGGAGAGCGTCACGATCCATTCCAACGCTCTCGGCGATGGCGGCGTGGTCGTCAACCACTATACCGAGCTGTCCCACACCGTCAAGCTGTGCGCCATGTTCGACACCCTGAAGGACTGCGCGGTTATGGCTGAAAAGTACGGCATCGACATGAACCTCGAAGCGCTGAACGTGCTGACCGACCATGTCGGCAACTTCCTGGAGACCACCCAGATGGGCGCTGAAATGCTGCGCATTATCGGTTCGCCCCGCCTGAAGCTGCTGTATGACGCATACCATATGGAGCTGAACGAGGGCAAGGTCATGGATACCCTTTCCATGTATATCGACGTGATCGGCCACATCCACATTGCCGACGCCCCGGGTCGCCACGAGCCGGGCACCGGTTATATGAATTACAAGGCCATTGCAAAGCATATTGATTCCCTCGGCTTCCAGGGCACCGTGGGCAGCGAGCTGTTCCCGCTTACGGATACCAAGACCGCGGTCAAGGCGATCATGGCCATTGCAGAGGACTAAAGCCAAGTCAAAATCCCGCCTTTTTTCGAAAAAAGGCGGGATTTTTTTACCGGTTCAGGCGGTCCTTGATTTCACGCAGCGTCTTGTCAAAGCGCGCCGAGCGCAGCCCCGGGTTGCCGCGCACCATCCATTTGCGGCTGAGCTTCATGTTCTTAATCCTGTCGGTGATTTGGTCCTCCGCGTCCTGAATGGCAAGGTACATTTGCAGGCGTGCGTTTTCCGCCGAAGCGGTCAGCCTGTCGCGGCCCTCCTGAGCGGCGTCCGCCAGCTGTTCACGCGCTTCCTGCGCGGCGGCGGTCAATTCGGCACGCTTCTGCCAGGCCGCGGCTGCAAACTGCTCGCGCATTGCGTCCACATTTGCACGCATCGTGTCCAGCTCCTCGAGGAGCTTTGCAAAATCGAGGGCAGTCTTGACGGATGCTGCAACATCGGTCAGGAAATAGACGCTCAGCACCGAGGCTGTGAACACCAGCGGAAGGAGGTTAAACTGCTCCAACAGATATTCGACCGGCGGATGCAGGACGTACACCAGCAACACGCTGAGCATGCCCCACGCGAGCGAGGATTGCAGGCAAATGCGCCCCTGGAACTGGAACCGGTGCTCGGAATAATCCCAATATTTCACTTTAAAAATCGCTTCCATTACAACGCCGACCACATACTCGAACGCGGTAGCTACCACCATGCCGGCAAAATAAATCTGCACCGGATGACCCGCGAGCGGCAGCGATACATGCAGCATGATCGTCGCGCCAAACCCGTAAATTGGCAGCATGGGGCCGCGCAGGAACCCGCGGTTGACCGGGCGCTTCTGCTGCACGGAAACCACGGCAGATTCAAATACCCATCCACAAAAGCAGTAAATATAAAAGATCAGCAGCCACTGCGCCGCAGAATAATCATACATTGGGTTCGCTCCTTTTTTCGAGATAACAGTATTATACCATAGCGGCAGGCAGAATTTCAGCAAAATCTCCGCTTTAGCGCCGCTATGGTATAATCATGAAATAAGCGTATAATAGACGCCTTGCGGCTATTATACCATAGCGGCTCACAAAGCGGAACGGCAATTGATCCTCTCCCCCCCTCCGGAGGATTCCTGCGCCCCGGGCGGCTGCTTTTGGCCTTCCTCATCCATCTCCCTTTCCCTGCTTGTGTTTTCGGGTGCGGCATGCTACACTGGAAAGAGAACAAACCGAGGTGTTTTTTATGACCGATTTTTTGCATCCAAAGCTGGATGATGCCGGGCTTGGGCGCGTTTCCGCGCTCGGTCTGGCGCACATCGGCGACGGCGTTTATGAAATTATGACCCGCTCCTACCTGGTCTGCCAGGGCATGCAGACCGCGCGCGGCCTGCACAGCAAGACCGTATCGCTCGTGCGCGCGGGCGCACAGTACCGCGCCGCGCAGCTCGTCCTGCCGCTTTTAAACGAAGCCGAGGCGGAGGTGTTCCGTCATGGCCGCAACGCCAAACCCAAGACCATCCCCAAAGCTGCGTCCCACGCGGAATACGCTTACGCGACCGCGCTTGAAAGCCTGTTCGGCTGGCTGTACCTGCGCGGGGAATATGGCCGTCTGAATGAACTTTATGCGGTCATCGCAGAGGATTTCGACGAGCTGCCCGGCAAAAAGGGAGAAAAAGGATGAACATCCGGCACGCAACCGCAGCGGATGTAAACACGCTTGCCTTCATAGAAGCTGCGTGCTTCCCGCCCGCGGAAGCGGCGGACGCACAGGCAATCGCCGCGCGCGTGGCCGCATACCCGGCACATTTCTGGCTGCTGGAAGACGGCGGAACCGTGGTGGGTTTCGTCAACGGCATGGCGACGAATATGCCGGATTTACAGGATGAAATGTACGATAATACCGGCCTGCACACCGAGGCCGGCCGGTGGCAGATGATTTTTGGGGTCAACACGCTTCCCGCATACCGCGGGCAGGGCTGCGCTGCACGCCTGCTCCGGCGGGCCATCGCGGACGCAGAAGCACAGGGCCGCGCCGGCCTGGTGCTAACCTGCAAGGAGAGGCTCATACATTATTATGCAAAGTTTGGCTTTGCCGATGAAGGCGTCTCCGCGTCGGCGCACGGCGGTGCGGTCTGGCATCAGATGCGGCTGACCTTTTCCGTCCGTCAAACCAGTTCCAAACAGGGTTTGAAATAATAATTTCAGGAGGATGACAGCATGATTTCCACCACTACAAATGCCATTGAGGGCAAACGTATCGTCGAATACAAGGGGATTGTCTTTGGCGAGGTCATTTCGGGCGTGAATTTTGTCCGGGATTTTGCCGCCGGACTCACCAATTTTTTCGGCGGGCGTTCCAATTCCTATGAAGAGGAGCTGCAACAGGCGCGCGATGCGGCGCTGCATGAGATGGAGCAGCGCGCCGCCGAACGCGGCGCAAATGCGGTGATCGGCGTCGATATCGACTACGAGATTCTGGGCACGGGCAACAACATGCTTATGGTCAGCGCCTCGGGCACCGCGGTCGTTTATACCGGCTGAATACGAAAAAGCACCGTTTCTGTGAGGGGGTTCACAAAAGCGGTGCTTTCTCCTTTGATCAGAAAAACGCGGTCATAAATCAGTCGTTGCGCTGGTTCTGGGACTGGTTGTTGCGCTGATTCTGGGACTGGTTGTTGCGCTGATTCTGGGACTGGTTGTCCTTCTGGTTCTGATTGTTCTGAGAATCACGAGACATAGCGATTCACCTTCTTTCGTCGTGGGATACGGTTTTAGTATGTCCGTTCCGCATGCAGTTATACATAAAAATTTAAACTGAAAAGGCCGAAAAGAAAGATCGATCCCTGCCCAAATCTTGTTGTTTGGCCTTGAAACCCAAAACAGCCCTGAAAAAAACTTGCAGGGCTCAGACTGTCGAAAAACTACAGTTTTTCAACAAGTACGCCCGCCGCCATAAATGGCTCTGGGCGAAGGAGTTTTGAAAGGCGCATAAATGAGCCATTTCAAAACTCTTGCTGTCAAAAAAGTCAGGCACATGTCCTGACTTTTTTGAAAATTTCATGCGCGCTGCAGCGCGAAGAACCTTTTCGACATGCTCCAGCCCTGCAAAAAAAATTGCAGGGCTGTTTGCCTTTAATTAAAGTAAACAATTTCTTCGACAGGCGGCTCCGCCGGTTCCACCGCCAGCAGGTCGAGCACCGGGCCGGGGCCTTTGTACTGCGCCAGCTCTTCAATGCGGATATGGGCGGTGATGGTATACCAGCCCTTATTTTGAATGCCCGGAAATTTGCCGTGCGTGTTGCAGGCAAAGCCAAGAAACTGGATATCCTCGGCACAGCAGACCATGCCGTGACGGCCCGGGACAATCCAGCCGTCCGGAAGCTGCGGGGTGACCAGCACGCGCGCCTTAAAACACACGGTTTTGCCGTCGTATTTTTCCGGGTCGCTGCTCGCGTCCACATACCACAGGCCGAAATCCTGGTCGCCAATGTCGATCTCGTCCGCATCCAGGTCGAAGGGCATGACCATGTTGTCGCGGTAATCCTCCGAATTGCCGTCCACGTCGTCCAGATAGATGGTCGCCCGCGGATTCATGGCGCGGATGTTGCGGCTGTGCAGGTAATCCTTGTCCTTCTGCGTGCAGCGGTTGAACACAATCAAATCGGCCGAAGTAATGTGCTCAAACATCTTTGGGCCGAGGTTTGCGGAATACAGCTCAAAGGTCGCGCCGTTGATGGAAGCCACAATCTGGTATAGCTCCCAGTGGCGCGGCATGACCTCGTCCACAAAATGGCCGAGATCCCACATGCCGTTGAACTCCACAATCACGCGGTCGGGCTTTTCGGCCTCGGTCGCCTGAATCAGCGCCGCGGTGGATAATTCGTCCTCATCCTCGACCTCCACCATAACGACGTTGTATTTTTCGAGGAATTCCTCGTCATATTCCTCAACGCCGTCCTCACAGCGGATGAGCAGGGTCTTTTCGTCCAGCGTAAAATTCGGGTCGCTCACGACTTCCTTAATAAAGCTGGTTTTTCCGGCCTCAAGCAGGCCGGTGAAAATATAAGCAGGAGGCTTCATGATTTCCCCCTTAAACGCCGAACAGGTCGGCCAGGCCGCTCTCGTCCAGCTCCGCGCCAATGACGCACAGACGGCCGGTGTAATCGGCGGCGCCGCGACGGATTTCGGGCATGCCGGGCACATAGTCAAAATGCAGCCATCCGCCGTCCGCACAGGGAACGATGCCTTTCGCGCGCAGCACCGTGCCGAGCGCGATATCGCCGAGCGCGGTCAAGCAGCCCGAAAGCTCTTCCTCGGTGAACTTTTTCGGGGTCTCCACGCCCCAGCTCTGGAACACCTCATCCGCGTGGTGGTCATGGCCGCACGCGCACGCACCATCATGATGGTGATGGTGTTCATGGCCGTGGTCATGGCAGCCGCAGGTTTCTCCGTGGTCGTGATGATGGTCGTGGTCGTGGCAGCCGCAGGCGCAGCCCTCGTCATGCTCGTGATGGTGCTCATGCCCGTCGTGGCCGTGATGATGGTGCCCGTGCTCCGCATGCTCGTGTTCGATCTGCTCGAGCAGCTCCTCAGCCAGCGAATGGCTCGCCTCCATCACGTCGAGCAGCTGCGCGCCGGTCAGCTCATCCCACGGGGTGGTGACAATGCGCGCATCCTTGTTGTGGCCACGCAGCAGGGCGACGCACTGGTCGAGTTTTTCCGCTTTGACATTCTGGGTGCGGCTGAGCAGGATGGCGCCCGCGTGCTCGATCTGGTTTAGGAAAAACTCTCCAAAGTTCTTGGCATACATCTTGCACTTCATCGCGTCCGCAACTGTGACGAAGCTGTTGAGGAACACCGGTTCGTGTTCGGCCACGCCCTGTACGGCGCGGATGACGTCGGACAGCTTGCCCACGCCGGACGGCTCGATGATGATGCGGTCGGGATGATAGGTCTCGATGACCTCTTCGAGCGCTTTGCCGAAATCGCCCACCAGCGAGCAGCAGATGCAGCCCGAATTCATCTCGGTAATCTGGATGCCGGCCTCCTTCAGGAATCCGCCGTCAATGCCGATTTCGCCGAATTCGTTCTCAATGAGCACAACCTTCTGGCCTTGAAGCGCCTCTTGCAGCAGCTTTTTGATGAGCGTGGTCTTGCCTGCGCCCAAAAACCCCGAAATAATGTCAATTTTGGTCATATCAATAACTTCCTTCCGGTATTATAAATTCCTGTTTGAAACAAAAGCGCCGCACGGGGCGCCTTTGCTCTGTCAAGCGGTTAGCTCGCTTTAACAAATATGATACCCCCAACCATGGGAAAAATTCAATACCTTTTCTGCGAACTTTTTATAAATTTTGCATGCCGGTAAAACGGGCGGGTAAAAAAAGATCGGTGCGTGGGATTTTGTCCCACGAAAACCCGCGCACCAGCTCGCGGGCGGACACCGCCTCATCCCGGTCAATGAGGCCTGCGGCGAACGCCAGCGCGCCTATCAGCCGCTCTGGCGGCATCCGCGTGCGCAGCAGGCCGAGATCCAGGTCTTCGTCACGCTTGCTCAGCCGCCGGCCATCCGGCGCAAGCAGCAGCGGCATATGGTAAAACACGGGCGGCCGGAAGCCGAACAGCCGGTGCAGCCAGATTTGCCGCGCGGTCGAGCCGATGAGATCGTTGCCGCGCACGACTTCGGTGACCCCCATCAGGCTGTCGTCCACCGTGACCGCGAGCTGATAGGCAAACACGCCGTCCGAGCGGCGGATGATGAAATCCCCGCATTCGGCCGCGAGGTCTTCGGTGTACGGCCCCATGCAGCCGTCGTCAAAGGAAATAATAGTTTCATCCGGAACGCGCACGCGCATGGCCGCGCCGCGCTTTCTCCGGCGTGCCGCAGCCTCTTCGGGCGTGAGATTCCGGCATTTGCCGCTGTACACCACGCGGCCATCCGACCGGTGCGGCGCGTTTGCTGCATGCAGCTCCGCGCGCGAGCAGAAGCAGGGATACAGAAGGCCCTTTTTGCGCAAAATCCCTTCAAAATATTCATAAACCGGCGTGCGGTCGCTCTGATACGCCGAGCGGCGGACCGGCTCCGGAAGCGCCGCCAGCGCTTCCGCATAGCGCGCCGCGCCGGGGTTTTGTTCGTTGATCCCGTCCCAGTCGAGGCCGAGCCATTTGAGGTCGTCGATGATGCGTTCCGCGAAGGGACGCGGGCAGCGCATGGCGTCCAGATCCTCGATCCGCAGGATATAGCCGCCGTTTTTGCTGCGCGCGGAAAGCCACGACAGCAGCGCGCACAGCACGTTGCCGAGATGCATGCGGCCGCTGGGCGACGGCGCAAAACGGCCGACAATGGATTCACGCAAGGCGGCAAATCCCTCCTTTCGCCTGTAGATTCAGCTCTTTTATTTTACCACCGTGAGACGGGTTTGAAAAGTCCCCCATCCTATGGTAAGATAGCAATAGAAAACCGTGGCGGGGTGGTCGATGTGCTGAAAAAAATTGCATTGGGTTTGGTGATTGCGCTGCTGCTGGGCGTGACGGGCAAGGTGTTCCTGCTGCCGACGCTGGCGGGAGACAGGGATTTCCTGCTGCCGGCGGCCAAAAACGACAGCTTTTTCTCGATTCTTTTCTTTGGGAACGGCAAAAAAGGGCCTGCCGCTTCGTCCGCGGACGGCTCGGACGCGGATAAAGCGGACGCGCCGCATCCGGCGGACGCGCTGCTGGGCGCCATGTCGCTCGAGCAGAAGGTTGGACAGCTCTTCTTTGCGCGCTGCCCGGAAGAGGGCGCTGTGAACGAGATTGCCGCACTGTCCCCGGCCGGGTATATCCTGTTTGCCCGCGATTTTGAAGGGGAAACCAAGGATTCTGTCCGGGAAACCGTCGCCGGTTATCAGGCGGCGTCCACAATCCCCATGCTGATCGGCGTGGATGAAGAGGGGGGCACGGTCGTGCGCGTGAGCAAATACCGTGCGTTCCGCCGCTCGGGTTTCCAATCGCCGCAGGAGCTGTACCGGCAGGGCGGTATGGAAGCCTTTGAAACGGATACTGCCGAAAAGGACGCCCTGCTGCGCGATCTCGGTATCAACGTCAACCTCGCGCCGGTGTGCGATGTGGTGACAAACCCCGGCGATTATATGTACGCGCGCGCCTTTGGCGAAGATGCGGAAAAGACAGCCAAATATGTGCAGCGCGTGGTCTCACAGATGCGGCAGGACGGCATGGGCGCTGTGCTCAAGCATTTTCCAGGCTACGGCCCAAACGGCAATACGCACAACCATGCCGTCCGGGACACGCGCAGCATGCAGGCCTATGAATCCAGTGATTTCCTGCCCTTTGCGGCGGGCGTTGAGGCGGGCGCGGACGGGCTGCTGGTCAGCCACATCTTTGTCGAATGCATGGACGACAGCGCGCCTGCATCGCTCTCGCCCAGGGTACACGAAATCCTGCGCGATACGCTCGGCTTTTCCGGCGTTGTGATGACCGATGACCTCTCAATGGACGCGGTGGACGGTTTCGCGGAGACCGGGGAAGCGGCGGTGCTCGCGGTACAGGCGGGCAACGATCTGATTTTAAGCTCGGATTTTCCGGCGCAGTATGCGGCGGTGCTGGCCGCGGTGCAGGACGGAACGCTGACTGAAACACAGATTGACGGGCATGTGCGCCGGGTGCTTGACTGGAAGGCCGCGCTTGGCCTCATTGACTACAAAACCTTTTCCCTTGCTCCACAGGAGGATGCCGCATGAACTATGATTTGCTTTCCCGGCTCCAGCCGCTGGCCGAGCCGGCCTACCGCGATTTCCATATCAAACTGGTGCCCGAACTGGATGCCGGGCAGATGCTCGGCGTGCGGATGCCCGCGCTGCGGGCGCTCGGCAAAGAACTGGCCAAAAGCGAGGACGCGCGCACGATCCTGGACGACCGCACGCCGGATCAATATTATGAGGAAACCGTGGTGCGCGGCGCGGTCATCGGCGCGGCAAAGCTGGATTTTGGCGCACGGCTGCATTATATCGCGGCCTTTGTGCCGTATATCACAAACTGGGCGCTGTGCGACACATTCGTGAGCGGTTTGAAGTTTCGAAAAGAGGAGTTGCCCGCGGTGCGGGAGTTCTTGACGCCCTATTTGTCCAGCCGGGAAGAATTCCCGGCACGGTTCGGCGCAGTGATGCTGCTACGTTCCTTTGTCCAGGCAGACTGTCTCACAGACACGCTCGCCCGCCTGACCGCCATTGCCTGCCCTTCGTACAACGCACAGATGGCCGTGGCATGGGCGCTTGCCGAGTGCCTGGTGAAGTTCCCGGAGCAGACCCTCGCGCATCTGAAGCAGGGCAGCCTTGCGCCGTGGACATACCGCAAAACATTGCAAAAAGCGCTTGAATCCCGCCGCCTGCCGGATGGGCTGCGTCCGGTACTCAAAGCGCTCAAAAAGGATATCTAAAAGGAAAGCCTTTCCGACCGGTCGGAAAGGCTTTCCTTTTACGCATCCGCAGCGGTTTCATCGATGATCGCTTCACACATCCGGCGCATATACGATGCGATTGCGGACAATGCTAAACACAGCGACAGCCGCTGCGCCGGATCGTCCAGATCCGCGGCCATATTTTCGCTGAGCTGTGCCGGAATGAAGTCGCGCAGCCGCTGCTTGCTATCCAAAAATTGCTTCCAGCAGGCCTCAAAATCCACATCATCGCGCCCGGTCAGCTGTTTTACATCGCCAAGCGCCAGCGTTTGCTTGAGCTGGTACACGCACAGCATCTGCATGATGTGCTGATGGCTGTATTTCTTCCCCTTGATGGGATTCAGCAGTTTTTCCTTGGAATAATTGTTGATCATGGTCTTGGTAAGCAGTTTGTCATCCGGATGGCGTTTGTTATCGCTCAGCCCGTCGTTAAACAGCGTCAGCACCTGATCCATGTACAAATCGAGTGCGGGTACCTGTTCGGGGGTCAGATCCCGGTCGGAAAACACCTGCTGCATCACCTGTTCGAGTCCGCGCATGCGATCCCTCCTTTTATCCTCTATTGTAAATTATTTTTGAATCCCTTGCAAGCAACTATTGCATTTGCATGAAACCGTTGTATAATAAATATAAAGTAGTTATTAAAACGATATCGAGGTGTTTTTTATGCCACGTCTATTCCAAAAGGCGCGCGAACCGTTTTCCAGCTATTCACATTTTCTGGGCGCCGTGTTATCCGGGGCCGGGCTTGCCTGCATGCTGCTGCGCATGCTGCTCGCCGGGGCGGGCGGCGTCATCATCTTTTCGGTCACGCTGTTCTGCCTGTCCCTGATTGCGCTCTACTCCGCCAGCAGCATCTACCACTTTTCCGGGCGTGGGGAAGCGGTGCTGCGCGTGCTGAAAAAGCTCGACCACAGCATGATTTACGTGCTCATTGCGGGCAGTTACACCCCGATTGTACTAAAATTCATGCCGTATCCAAAGGCGTTCTACTTTGTGGGCGCGATTTGGGGCATTGCGCTGTTCGGCATTGCGGTGAAACTGCTGTGGATTGACGCGCCCCGTTTTTTGGGCACCATCCTGTACCTGCTGCTCGGTTGGGCGATTATCGCAGATTTCAGCGTCGTGCTGTCCATGCCCGCGCCCGCCATTGTACTGCTCGCCGCAGGCGGTATCTCCTACACCATCGGCGGCCTGATTTACATCGCCAAGCGCCCAAACCCCGGCCCGGTGGTGGGTTTTCATGAGCTGTTTCATCTGTTTGTCCTGGCAGGAAGCATCTTCCACTATTTCATGGTATTCCTGTACGTGATCTAAAGTTTTGACACCTTCAGATCCCATCCGCAAGAAACGCAAATGCCGGCCGCACAGGCCGGCATTTTAGCTTGTCGAAAAAGCTCCCCGCGCCACAGCGCGTATAAAATTCTCAAAAAAGTCAGGACATGTGCCTGACTTTTTTGACAACAAGAGTTTTGAAATGGCTCATTTATGCGCCTTTTCAAAACTCCCTCGCCCAGAGCCATTTATGGCGGCGGGCGTACTTGTCGAAAAACTGTAGTTTTTCGACAGTCTGAAATGCCGGCCGCACAGGCCGGCATTTTGCTTATTTGCGGCTGATAAGGATCTATGCCGGTCTGTCCGCGCCGCCGCTCACGCCCGCCGTCCTTTGCATGCAGATAGGGCCGCCGCAGTGAGGATGCTGCGCACAGGCAGGGATGTTTCCGGTCTGGACAAATGATTACCTGCCGTTTTTTCGATATCGTATCAAGGCGCAAAAAAGCAGCCCATATGGGCTGCTTTTTGATGCTCGAATTAGTCGTTTGCCTTGGCAACAGCCAGTCTCTTGGCCTTTGCTTCCATAGCGGTACGAACGACGTCGATGAATACGGCGATGATGATGATCGCGCCGATAACGATCTGCTGCAGGTCGGACGAAACGCCCAGCAGGTTACAGCCGTTACGGATGACCTGGATCATGAACGCACCGATCAGGGTGCCCCAAACGTTGCCCTTACCACCGAGGAACGAAGCGCCGCCGATGATGCAGGATGCGATGGCGTCGAGGTCGCCTTCCAGGGATGCCAGCGGAACAGCGGAGTTCAGACGGCCGATGTAAACGACGCCTGCAAGGCCGCACATGAAGCCGGACATTGCGTAGCAGAAGATCTGTACGTTGTCGGTGTTGATACCGGCAAGGCGGGCTGCCTCAGCGTTGCCGCCGAAGGAGTAAATCTTACGGCCGAGCGCAGTGCGGGTCAGGAAGATGTGCATGATTACGAATACAATAATCGTCAGCAGGAAGGACAGCGGCAGAGCAAACTGGCCGATTTTGAAGATGTCCTTTGCACCGATGACCAGAGTGGCCTTCGGGAAGCCTGCAATGGCCGCGGAGCCGGAGATCAGCAGCGCAACACCGCGGCAGATGTTTTTCATACCCAGAGTAGCAATAAAGGGGTGAGGCAGGTGCAGCTTGGTCAGCAGCAGGCCGTTGATTGCGCCGCACAGGGTCGCAACGACGAGGCAGACGATAATCAGGATGATGGCGTTGCCAACCGTGTCTTCCGAGAAGAACTTCTGCATCATAACGCCGGACGCCATACAGCCGATGGCCAGCAGGGAACCGGCGGACAGGTCGATACCGCCGAGCAGGATGACGCACAGCATGCCGACTGCCATCAGCGCAACGATCGGAACCTGACGGAATACGTTCGAGATGTTCGCCATGGCAAAGAACTTGCCGCCCGTGGCGATCTGCAGGCCGACACACAGAATGATCAAGGCAAGCAGCGGCCCAAGCTTACCAATAATGTCTTTTACCGAAGAGTTCTTTTTTGCTTCCATTACAGTGTACCTCCCCATGCAGCCTTCATAATATCTTCCTGATTAAAGTGCTCGGTATCGCGGTCGATCTCGGCCATGATTTTGCCATGGCGCATGACAATGACACGGTCGCTCATGCCCAGAATCTCCGGCAGCTCCGAAGATACCATGATGACGCACTTGCCCTTCTTTACCAGACTGTTCATAACGTTGTAAACGTCGATCTTTGCGCCTACGTCGATACCACGGGTAGGCTCGTCAAAAATGTAGATATCGGCGTCGGTGTTCACCCACTTGCCGATAACGACCTTCTGCTGGTTGCCGCCCGAAAGCGTGCCGACCGGGGTCTCCAGCGTCGGGGTCTTAATGCGGTAAGTCGCAACGTTTTCTTCCGCGATTTTCCGGTGTTTGGACGAATCCAGGAACGGGCCCTTGCGGTCGCGGTCAATCGTCGCCAGATGCAGGTTGTGCAGCACCGAATCGATCAGGATCAGGCCCTCGCCCTTACGGTCCTCGGTTAGGAAGCCGATCTTATGATGGATGGCGTCCTTCGGGCTCTTGATGTCCACCTTCTTGCCGCAGATGTAAATATCGCCGCTGTCCTTGGGGTCAATGCCAAAGATCGCGCGCATGGTCTCGGTACGGCCTGCGCCAACCAGACCCGAGAAGCCCAGAATCTGGCCGCCGTATGCCTTGAAGCTGACGTCGCGCAGCACGCCTGCACTGTTGAGATGCTCGACACGCAGCATTTCCTCTTTCTTCTCCGCGATTTCCTTCGGGAACAGGTTATCCAGGCTGCGGCCTACCATGTGGGAGATCAGCAGATCCTTGGTCATATCCTTGACCGGCGTGGTCGAAATCCACTGGCCGTCGCGCATAACCGTGATATCGTCACAGCATTCGAAAATTTCTTCGAGCTTATGGGATACAAAGATGATGGAAATGCCCTTGTTTTTCAGCATCTCGATGGTCTTGAACAGCTGCTTGACCTCAGACTCCGACAGGGAAGAGGTCGGCTCGTCCATGATGACCAGGCGCGCCTCCGACAGGATCGATTTGCCGATCTCGATCGTCTGTTGGACGCCCAGGCCGAGCTTGCCGCATTCCGTGCGGGGATCGACCGGCTGGCCCATCTCTTCCATAATCTCCTTGGCCTTGGCATGCATGGCCTTGTAGTCGAGCAGGATGCCTTTTTTCTTATAATAATTGATGAACAGGTTATCGGTGACGTTCAGTTCCTGAACAATGTTCAGCTCCTGGTACACACAGCCAACGCCTGCCGCCTTGGCAACCATCGGGTTGGACAGATGTACCTGCTTGCCATCAATATAAATTTCGCCCTTATCCGGCTGGTTTACGCCGGTAAACACCTTGATCAGTGTGGACTTGCCGGCGCCATTTTCACCGATCAGCCCGTGCACCATACCCTTACGTACGGTAAATGACATATTGTCAAGCGCCACAACGCCGGGGAAATATTTGGTGATGTTCTTCAGTTCCATTATTACTTCATTCATAATTCCGCAATCACCGTCTTTCATTATGCAAATGTGGTTTTCTCTTTTCCTTCTTTTGGCAGTTCCGCCCGTTTTGGGTATAGAAAACCGGGGGGGTATGCCCCCCGGTTCCATATCCTATAAAGTGCCTTCGCTTAAGAAGCGCCGTTTACCTTGGCTTCCAGATCAGCCTTGAACTGTGCAGCGTTCTCCGGGGTAACCATGGACGTACCGGAATCGATACGCTCATCAATGGTCTCGCCCTTGGAAAGAGCTACCAGGCTCTCAACAGCCAGCTGGCCCATGTCGTACGGGGACTGCGCAACAGAACCCTTGATGACGCTGCCTTGTGCAATCAGCTCAGCAACCGGGATGGTGC
The DNA here is from genome assembly GCA_900547195.1 of uncultured Butyricicoccus sp. Lineage (GTDB taxonomy): Bacteria > Bacillota > Clostridia > Oscillospirales > Butyricicoccaceae > Butyricicoccus_B. The sequence goes on along the minus strand of URFQ01000006.1, from coordinate 3,392 downwards.
CGTCGAAGCCGATAACCGGGATATCCTTGCCCGCGTTCTCAATTGCGCGCTGTGCACCCTGTGCCATGGAGTCAGCGGTGGTGCAGATGATGTCGATCTGGTCATAACGGTTCATCATATCCATGACTGCGTTCATTGCCTTCTCAGCCTCAGAGTCGCATGCACGAACCTCCAGGATCTCTACGCCGCCTGCTTCCAGGCCAGCCTTAAAGCCGGCTTCGCGCTGGTCATGGGTGGTATCGCCCGCACGGCCGCGCAGGACGATCGCTTTCTTGCCGGAGCCAACCAGCTCGGCAGCGTACTCGCCGCCCTGCTTGCCGGCCGCTTCGTTACCGGTACCAATGAAGGACTTCTTGCTTTCGTAGTTCGGCAGGTCGGTATCTACCGCGATAACCGGGATGCCGGCCTGATCCGCCTGCTGCAGCACGGTCAGAACGGTGTCCGGGTTGGACGGGGCAACGGCCAAGCCGTCAACGCCTGCGCCAATCTTGTTCTGGATCATGTCCGCCTGTTGCTGAACCTCAGACTCTGCGTTCGGGCCAATAACGTTAACCGTAACGCCCAGCTCCTTGGCCTTTGCTTCCGCACCGGCCTTCAGCAGTACCCAGTACTGGTCAGCCATGGACTTTACAACGATTGCATAGTTACCGCCCTCGCCGCTGGCTGCCGCAGAACCGTTGCCGGAACCGGAAGCCGCGCCGGATTTGCCGCCGTCGCTGTTGCCACCGTTGCCGCATGCGGTCATGGAAACTGCCATTGCGCCTGCCATCAGCAGAGCGAATAATCTCTTCTTCTTCATCTTTTCTCCTCCTTAAAATGAAGCGATTGGTCTATATAAACCGCAAAAAGCGGTTCATATCACAGAAAGTCTCCAGAGGATGTTTTTCCGTGATGGGATATTCCCATCACGGAAAGAGGGTACCCTCTTTCGGCCTCATTGCGCGCCCGTTCTCTCCTCCGGGCGGCGCTTCTCTTCTTGAATGGGGGTCCGGCGCGTCCAGCGCGCCGGACCTTTCAGGCAACTAAAAATTACTCGATTTCGGACAGCTTGACCGGACGGCCTTCCTTCAGGGACTTGCCGGCAGCCATTGCGATAATGACGGGCATCAGGCCGTCATGGCCGGTTACCGGAACGTCGGCGCCGTTGATCACAGCGTCCACGAAATCCTTCTCTTCGGTGATGAACGCGTCGTTGTAGCGCTCCAGGAAGAACCAGGTCGGCTTTGCAATCTCAACGCCCTCGCGGGTGGAGATCATCGCCTGGTTGTCCAGATCGTTGGAAACCTGTACGCAGCCCTTGTCGCAATGTACCTCGGTACGCTGGTCGTAGCCGTAGTTTGCAACGCGGCTGTTGTCGATCACGCCGATTGCGCCGTTCTCAAACTTGAGCATCACGATTGCGGTGTCCACGTCGCCGTACTTTGCGTAATCCGGGTCGGTCTTTACCGTGCCGTAAGCGCAAACCTCGGTGACCTCGGAGCCGGACAGGTAACGAACCATGTCGAAGTCATGGATCATCATGTCAAGGAAAATACCGCCGGAAACCTCAACATAGGACATCGGGGGGCCCTCCGGGTCACGGGAGCAAACCTTAACGATGTGCGGCGCGCCCAGCTTGCCGGAAGCGACAACGTCATGTACCTTCTTGTGGTTGTGGTCGAAACGGCGGACAAAACCAACCTGCAGCTTTACGCCGGCCTTCTCAACAGCGTCCAGGGCCTCATGAATCTTTGCCAGGTCGGTATGGATCGGCTTTTCGCAGAAGATGTGCTTGCCAGCCTTAGCAGCCTCGATGATGAAATCAGCATGGGTATTGGTGGACGAGCAGATGAACACTGCGTCGATGTCCTTATTGCCGAAAACAACTTCAGGGTCCTTCGAGGTGATCTCGATGCCGAGGCTCTTGCACCACTCAGCGGTCTCGTCGTTCAGGAACGGATCCGCAACAGCGACAACCTCCGCGCCCGGTACAGCCTGGCACAGGTTCATGATGTGCAGCTTACCGATACGGCCGGCGCCCAGAACGCCGATTCTTACTTTCTTTGCCATAAATGTTTTCCTCCCTATGAGCAGAAATCTTGGTCTTGCGGCCGGGCTGCCTGTCCCTGCCTGCGCCGCGCTGGGCGGTGTTTTCGGGGGCGGGAAGACCGGAACGGCGGACGGCTTCATAAACTTTTCCACATGATACCTCTCATGCCGTCCGTCATCCACAATCGACCAACAACAGTATAGCATCTTTTTGGCGGATTTGCCATATAGAATTTCAAATCCAATCCAAGAGCTGCTGCGAGTACGTGTCTCGTTCTGTGGCCGACTGCTTGTTATTTCTTGCGTCTATCTCATTATGCAAAGAAAACCCGGTTTTGGATATTGGCAAAGTTCACAATTTTACACAAACAATTTTGGCACTATGCAAATTCTTTTTGACATAATGCCATTTTCAACGGTTTTCACTGCATTTTTAAACTTTTTAAGGCGGTGTTTTTAACCTTTTTGTAAACGTCATTTTTTCTGTGACAATATATACCACATTTTAGACGACTCCTTTCCGCAACTTTCTTCAAAACCTGCCCGCAATTTTTCATAATTTAGCAAGAAAATCATTTACTTTTAGGTGCCTTCGCTGTATAATAAGCCGTCGACAAAAATTTGCGAATGAACTTCTTTTTGCTCCGGAAAAGCTGTCTGATTTTTGGATAGGTGTTTCTTTCGGAATCTTGCGATGGTCATCTTGCCCAATATAGTTGTCTTTTATTTAGAAAGGTGGTATTTTTCGTGCGGAGCAACCGCCCCTCCTTTTGGGGCAGCCTGAGCGGCGCCGACCGTTTTATGGTTGGCAACCTGTTTTTCCTCTATTTTGTACAAGGCGTGTTTGTCATCGGGATTGGCTCCATCCTTCCGATGATGAAAGCCGAATACGGCCTCAGTTACGAGGCCGGCGGCATGCTGATCTCGGCGCATAACATCGGCTCCCTGATCACCGGCCTGATTATGGGCATGCTGCCCGCCGTCCTGGGTTACAAACGTACCCTGCTCTATTTCAATGTCCTGCCGTTTGCCGGCTTTGCGGTCACGCTCGTCACCGGAAACCCGGCGCTCCTATTCCTGGCAATCCTTCTCACCGGCGTTGGACGCGGCGCGGTCAACTACTATAATAACCAGATCATCAACTTCCTATCGCGCGGCTCGTCCGGCCCGCTCAATATGCTGCACAGCTTTTTTGCCGTCGGAGCGCTGCTCTCGCCGTTCCTGGTGCTGCTGTGTACGCGCGGCGGCGACAGCGGCTGGCGCACTGCCGTATATATTATAATAGGTATGGGCATCGTCAGCATGGCGACCTCCCCGATGATGAAAATGGACAGCGTTTCGCCCGAAGGCGGGCAGGCAGTACA
>URFQ01000005.1 GCA_900547195.1 uncultured Butyricicoccus sp. | reverse complement strand
GGCAAAACCCATAAAAACCCGCGACATGTGCGTGGGTTTTTATACAAACCGACGGCAAGTGCGCCCATAAAGGCGCGCGCAGACGCCGGCATACTCGATCGAAAGCGTGGTTTCGATCGAAGGCTGTTCGAAAAACTACGTTTTTCGAACAGCCTTCAAAAGGCCTCCCGACGGAAGGCCTTTCCCCTTTCCTGTTTACGTTTCGCCAACCGTTACCCAGACATTGTTCCGGGCATTGGATTCCAGGCAGGCGTCCACAAACGCAATCCCCCGCACGCCGTCTTCGACGGTCGGGTACCGGAACGAACCCGGATCGCCGCCGGTCTTGCGGGCGATGAGGTTCATGCAGAACCCGCGATACAGGTTGCCAAACGCTTCATAAAAGCCCTCGATGTGCCCGGATGGCAGGCGGCACAGCTCCTTAGCCGCCGGATACAGGTAATCCCGGTTGGTGGTATAGATCTGCGGAGGCTGGTTGATGCGCGTCACGCGCAGCTCCCATGGTTTCAAATGGCTCCACTCAATCGAGCCTTTTTCACCAAAGATCCGTACATTCAGTTCGGTTTCGTGCCCCATAGCGACCTGGCTTGTCCAGATCATGCCCGGGATACCGCCCTCAAACTCCACCAGCATCTGGGCATTGGTCTCCAGCGGGATGTCCGCCGGGATGCGGTCAAACCGGGCGATGACACGGTGCGGATGCAAGCCGGTCATCTTGGAAATCAGGCACTCCACATGGGTGCCGATATCCGCGCAGCAGCCCGACGCGCCTGAACGCGCCGGATCCTGCCGCCAGGTTGCCTGCTCCGAACTGCCGGAGACCAGCGAGACCGCCAGCCATTCCTGCGGGTATTCGCCCTGAATACAGGTAATTTTTCCGATTTCGCCGTGGTCGATCATCTCACGCGCCTGCCGGACCATCGCGTAACCCGTGTATGTATACGTCACGCCGAACATCAAGCCTTTTTCCCGGGCGAGCGCGGCGAGTTCCCGCCCCTGCGCGGCGTTGAGCGCAAGCGGCTTATCGCACATGATGTGGATGCCATGCTCCAAAAAGCACTTGGCAATCGGGTAATGGGTGTCGTTCGGCGTGGTAATGGATACGAAGTCAATGCCGTCCACGCGGGTAGATTCCTTTTCCGCCATTTCCGCATAGCTGGCATATACACGCCCCGGATCTGCGAGGTTCCATTTTTCCGCAAAGGCGCGGTTTTTTTCCATACTGCGCGAAAAACAGCCCGCAGTCAGGGTGGCGAGGTCGTCCATCAGCGCCGCATGCCGGTGCACGTCGCCGATAAAGCCGCCTCCTCCGCCCACCATACCGAATGTTAGTTTTTTCATCCGCAATCCCCTTTCTCAACTCAATGCCTTGGACAAACTGTCCAAATTACTGTTATTATACCATAGCGGCAGGTAAAATTCCGGCAAAATCTCCGCTTTAGCGCCGCTATGGTATCATCGTGAAATAAATGTATAATGGCCGCTTGCGGTCATTATACCATTATTTTTGTAGTATTGATAGCATTTACTTGCGCAATTGCTCGCTTTCCGGCACAAACGCCCGAACCCGCAAAAGTCCGGGCGCCGGCCAGTGGAGGAGATCCCCAATCTCCCAAAATCCGGGGGATACAAAGAGAAGAAGAGGGTTTTGTTAATCAGAAATACCGTTCGGATATACAATGACGCGGCTGGCCTGCTGGCTGTTCAGCATGTCAATACCATGTTGAATGTCCCTCAGTTCCACCTTATGGCTGATGATACGTTCCAGTCCAAGCTCTGGATTTTGCAGCAGTTTGATGGCAAGCGGAAAGGTATTATGTGCGCAGTAGGTACCCATAACAGTCAATTCATTGCGGACAATCACCGCGGGCGGCACCTGGCTCATCGCATTGGAATTTTGCCCAAAAATCAGCAGCCGTCCACCACATTTCAGAAGCTGCACCGCCTGTCCAAACACCGGCCCGACGCCAACCGCATCCACAATAATATCACAGGTATCTCCCCACGCTTCCCGCAGCACAGCCGCGATATCCTCATTTGCCGGATCAATCGCAAGGTCTGCCCCGCATTCCAGCGCTTTTTTCCGGCGTGTTCCGCTCATTTCACAGACAGCCAGATGCTTCACGCCGTACAGTTTCATTACGCGAACAAAAGTCAGCCCGATCGGGCCCATACCGAAAATCACAATATTGTCCGCTGGCGTTGGATTAATCTTTTTTATTCCGTTCATGACACAGGACAGCGGCTCGGTCTGGGCTGCCAGATAGGACGGCACCCCCTCAGGCATCGGCATCAGCTGCGCAGCCTTGACCACGCAATACTGTGCAAAGCCACCGTCAATCTGCTGGCCGTAGATCACCGCATCCGGACACAAATTGTCCATCCCGGCGGTGCAGTACTCGCATGTGTGGCATTTCATGATATTATCCACCACAACCTTGTCGCCAGGCCGGAAGCGCGTTACTTCACTGCCAACCTCTTCGACATAGCCGAAATATTCATGCCCGAGGATAACGCCCGGCCTAGCGTACTGTCCGGGCGGGACATGCAGCACGTGCAGATCGCTGCCGCAGATACTCGCAGCGCCAACCCGAATCAGCACATCATCCGGATGCGTAATCCGTGGCTTTGGGACTTCTTTAACATTTAGTACACCGTTTCCTTCAAATACGGCAGCTAACATGGTACTCATATCGATGGCCTCCTCAGATTTTCTTTTTATTTTTCATAGTATCCAGAAAAACGGCTAAAATGATGATCGCACCAGTAACCAGCTTTTGATAGTAAGGCGAGACATCGTTGATTGTCAGTCCGTTTTTGAGGACATACAGCAATACAGCGCCAATGCTGGTCTTAAGTACGCTGCCTGAGCCGCCGGTCATCATAGTGCCGCCGATGACAACAGCCGCAATGGTCTCCATCTCGTAGTTTTCACCCGCGCTCGGAGAAGCGAAGTTCAGTCGGGAGGTCATCATCAAGCCGCCTACGCCCGCAAGGAAACCGCAGATAACATAAGCAATCATCTCATACTTCGCCGTATTAATACCGGATAAGCGTACCGCTTCGCGGTTGCCACCAATGGAATAAATATAGCGGCCGGTCTTGGTTTTTGTCGAGAAAATCCAGAACAGGATGTACAATATAATTGTAAACAGCAGCAGAAAGGAAATCCCTCCCACTTTAGCGGTACCCATCCAATCAAAGTTCTGCGGGAAGCTGGAAAACGGCATGCCCTGCGAAATAATTAATGAAATGCCATAGCACACGCCTTGCGTACCGAGGGTTGCGATAAATGCCGGAATACGCACATAGCCAATCAAATAGCCGTTTACAAAACCGACCACCACACCGCAGGCAATGCCAATGACCGCCACGCCGGTCAGCCCCATACCTTTGCTTGCAAACACACCGATAAGAATACCGGACATCCCCATCAAGCGGCCAACCGAAATATCAATGCCTCCGGTCAGAATAACGAGCGTTTGGCCAATTGCCACAATGGCGATCGCGGAGGTCTGGATCAGTATATTATGAATATTGCTGAGAGAAAAGAAATCTGGACTAAGCATTGCAAAAACAATGCAGATGATTACGAATGCGATATAGATGCCATAGCTAAGAACAATGTCTCTGGCAGAAAGCTTATGCTTGCTCATTTAATTCACCCCAAATGAATAATTAAGGATCGTGTCCTTGGTCAGGTTCCGGATATCATCGAGTTCCACACACTTTTTCCCATCCTTTAGGACAATAATGCGGTCGGCAGCGCGGATGATCTCATCAATGTCTGACGAAATCATAATAATTGCCTTTCCTGACTTGGCCAAATCAAACATAATGCGGTAAATTTCTTCTTTGGCACCCACATCAATACCGCGGGTCGGCTCGTCAAAGATCAGGATATCTGTGTTGCGCATCAGCCATTTAGCAATAACCACCTTTTGCTGGTTCCCTCCCGATAGATTCATGGCCAGCGCGTGCTCCCCCGGTGTACGGATATGGAGTTTGTGAATATACCCCTCTGCGTTTTTCTTTTCTGCCTTGCGATCAATTAGCCCATGTTTTACCACCCAATCCATGGTCGCAAGCGAAATATTGTCCGCAATCGACCGGATCAGCACCAGGCCCTCGCCGCGGCGATCCTCACTAAGATATGCAATTCCATTTTTAACCGTTTCGCTGTACGACTTAACCGGCACGGTCTTGCCGTGTACAGTCAGCTGGCGCGGGCCAAGGTTATCAATGCCGCACATCGAGCGGGCCAGTTCGGTCTTGCCCGCGCCGACCAGGCCGGTGACGCCAAGAATCTCCCCTTTGCGCAGGTGGAAGCTGATACCCTCATCTTTATTGAGAACGGTCGGCATGTTCCTGACTTCCAGCACAATTTGATCGGTCGCATAACATTCCTTCGCGCGTTCCTCGACCTTTTTTCCGGACACCATTGTAACCAGATCTTCCGGCGTCACTTCCGCGATTTCCCGTGTCTCTATTTTTTTGCCGTCGCGCAGCACAGTCACACGATCACCAATTTCATATAATTCGGGCATACGGTGGGAGATATAGACAATGCCGAGCCCCCGGGCTTTGAGCTTGCGGATAATCGCAAAGAGCGTTTCAATCTCCCTTGGGGAAAGGGAAGCGGTCGGTTCGTCAAATACAATCATTTTGCACTGGTTGGAAATCGCTTTCACAATTTCAACGATTTGTTTTTTTGCAATACCAAGCGTACCGACCTGTGCGTGCGGGTCCAGATCATAATTCATTTCCGCAAGGATTTCCCCTGCCTGCCGGTGCATTTCCTTCCAATCGATCAGACCGCGTTTTTTTAGCTCGCGGCCCTGAAAAATATTTTCCGTTACAGTGATATAATCGTTCACCATGAGTTCCTGATAGATAATGCGCACGCCGAGTTCCAGCGCATCCTTAGGGCGGCTAATAACAGCCGTTTTCCCTTCAATCGTAATCGTACCGCTGGTCGGGACATAGGCGCCCGCCAGAATTTTAATCAGTGTCGATTTGCCGGCGCCATTTTCACCGAGCAGGACATGTACCTCGCCGGGGCGCAGATCAAAATCGACATGGTCAAGCGCTACAACGCCCGGAAATATTTTTGTGATCCCCCGCATTTCTAAAATATTATCCATATTAACACTCCTCGCCGGTCAAACAGACAGGGTTCCGGCTCCCGTTCCAGCCGGAACCCCACGATATATTCTTTTATTTGCCGCTGTACTTTGCTGCGTACGCAAGCCACTCGTCAACATCGGATGCATCCGCAACCGCCAGGTCGGTGTTCACCTTCGTCTCAACTTCCTCCCCGTTCAGCGCCTTGTCTGCCATCTCTACGCCGATAATTGCCATATCTGCCGGCTTCTGAGCCACCGAGCCGATTAAACCGCCTTCCTTAATCGAGTTAAATGCATCGGTAATGCCATCAAAGCCAAGCACGTCGATAGCAAAGCCGGCTTCCTTGGTGGCGCGGAGCGCACCGAGCGCCATCAGATCGTTGCAGCAATAAATAAAGTCCACATCCTTATTGGAGGTCAGAATGTTGGTGACTACATCATAGCCCTTGTTAAAATCTGAATCTGCATTCTGCGTTGCAACAATATTTACATGATCGCCCGCAGCGTCGATAAAGCCCTGTTTGCGAAGTTCCATGTTTTCCTGGCCGGGTACTCCGGTGAGAATGATGGTATTCAGGGTTTCCCCCTTTTCTTCGGAAATTTTCTTTGCATATTCTCCTGCGACCTTGCCACCGTTATAGTTGTCTGAACCGATATAAGTCAGCGTTTCGGCGCCCTGCTCAGCGAGGGCATCACGGTCTACCTCTGTGTCAAGGATAATCACCGGAATGCCGGCTTCGTTGGCCTTTTTAATACCGGAAATGATGCCTGTCGAACTACACGGGGTAATCATAATCGCCTTGACCTTTTTCTGAATCATGGTCTCCATCAGCTGCAGCTGTTCCGCCGCGTCGCCGTGGCTGGTACCCGACTGCGCAATCAGGCCATAGCCGAGCTCATCACATTTTTCCTGTGCGCCATTTTTCATAGCGACATAGAATTCATTATCCAGAGTCATCGGCAGCAACGCGATCTCGCCCTTGCTGCCCGACCCCCCGCCGGATGTACCGTCGGAACTTCCATTCGAACCGTCTGCACCGTTACTGCCGCATCCAGTAAGTGCGCCCGCAAACAGGAAACCCGCCAATAATGCCGCTACTCTCTTCTTGTTTTTCATCGTTCTTCTCCGTCCTCTCTTACAATAAATTTAATTAATTTTAAAAACCTCGCGCACAGTAGCAAGGTCTTTTTCAAGTATTGCAAAGGGATCTCTGCTTAAATTGCTGATGGGCTGCATGTGATAGTAATTTTCGAGCAAAAGCCACTCGGTACATGCGGTTTCCTGAATGACCTCAGCAGTACGGAAAAAGCCAGATTCCCCGGTTCCAAGTATCGAGCCGCTCAGTTTGCCGTTATAACCATCTTTCAGATGCACTTGTACCACATATGGGTGGATTTCTCTGAGCAGGGCGGCGGTATCCCGACCGTCAGCCAAAAAATAATTTTGCGTATCAAACATAATCCCAAAATTATTACTGCCTACTTCATGCATCATGCGCCGTGTTTCCTGTGCAGAAAGCGTGTTTTCACTTGCAATCGTAATGCCAAGCGGCTGTGCAATTTCACAGGCCATTTTAATTTTTTCACAGGTGTTTCGGAAATCGCTTTCTGTGCGAATGGCACCGTCATTAAAACTTGGAAGCTGAACCACAGAAATGTTCATGGCGGCCGCAGCATCAATACCGCGCCGAATCCCATCAAAGGCAATGATCCCATTGCGGCTGGAAAGCGGCCGGGTTAGGCCATACCAGTTGAGAGAGTCAATCGTCATGGAAGGGAACTCAATTCCGTAGGAATCCGCCATTTCCAGATAAGCTCGCTGTACAGCAGGCACTGAAAGCGGATAACCTGCTTCATATGAGCCAAAGTCCAGCTCAATTCCGGAAAGCCCATACTCTGCAGCAGTCTTAACGGCATATGGCCCCGGCATCGGGAATCCCCATTCGCAGACTCCAAGCTTAAAGGCATGCACAGTATATCGCCTCAAATTCTAATAAATTTTTAATAGATTATTTAACTTTATACGCTTGTTTTTCTGTAATTTATTTAAACACATCCGATTTTAATTGTCAATAAGCATCAAAAAGAAATTTTAATCGGCAATTATTTTTATACAATTCCTATATTTTATAAAGCATTTTTTGTGCAATTCTTATATATTATTAAAATTTTATATAAAATTTTAATAAAACTCCTTGTGCTCCATTTCTTTGACTGTTATAATCTTAACAACGGGCCACAACTCTTGCAGACGTATATCCGGATTCTTTTGTCGAACCGTATATTTTTTTGTTTTCATTTTCGCTTATCCCGCTAATATGTGGTATAATTTTCATATCCAATGCTTGCATTCTTTTTTTCGGCTATTAAGAGTATATCTTACAATCCACAAGCATTTGCGCCCCCTGTACCCATATCATATCGAACGGAGCGTTGCCATGAACCTAAAACAAATTGCTCAGGAAGCCAATCTATCCCTTTCCACAATTTCTCTGGTGCTGAACAACAAGCCAGGTGTCAAGCAGGAGACCCGTGATCGCGTCACTGCACTTTTGCTTCAAAACGGATACGTGATTCGTTCCATACAGGATCCATCGGCCCCCGTTGCAGCACCGCGCACACTGCTGTTTATCCGCTATCGTGGTTCCGGTTGCCTGATGGAAAGTAAAGATGATTTTTTTATTCAAATTTTAGATGGCATTGAAGCGCAGGCCCGTCTGTCTGGCTTTAACCTTCAAATCCTCAATACAGACCGATCCAATTTGCGCGACGAGTTGAGCCATGCATCGCGCAATGCAGCTGGCGTGATCCTGTTTGCAACTGAATTTGAGCTGGAACACGCCCCAATTCTTCACTGCTGCGATGTGCCATTGGTCGCTTTGGATACGACGCTGCCGCACGAAAGCATCAATACCGTCTCGGTTGAAAATGCCGACGCCTTGTATCAAGCGGTTTCTTACCTTCATTCCATCGGCCATAAAAAAATTGGATATTTACACAGCGTTGAATCCACCGGCGCCATCCCGGAGCGTGAAACCGGATACTATTTTGCAATGCGTGAACTTGGCCTGGAGGCCAACCCAGCCTATGTGCATAAATTGTATCTGTTTGCCGACCGCACTTATAACCAGATGTGCCGTATCCTGGCCGATAAGCCGGAACTCCCGACCGCCTTTGTTTCGGATAACGATGTGCTGGCTGTTGGCGCCATGCGAGCCTTTCAGGAATACGGCTACCGTGTACCGGAGGATATCTCCATTATTGGCTTTGATGACTCCTACATTTGTACCATTACCACGCCCGCACTGACTACAATTCGTTCCCCTAAAAACGCCATTGGCCGCACAGCAGTAAAACGCATTCAGGAAATTCTGGATACCGGTGATACCAACATTATTAAATCCCGTTTGGGTACCAGCCTGGTGGTGCGCGACTCTACCGCCCCACGCTGACCTTTTAAGACAAAAAACCGGTCTCCATCGTTGGATGAAGACCGGTTTTTTCTAGAACGATGCCGCCTGTCATGCTCGCAAGGCACAGTGATTCTCAAGTCATTTATAACGCAGTATCGTGTATTATAGAAAATACATTTCCTTCAACGTGCGGATATACTCTGCATCGCTGCCGCAGCAGCACCCCAGATATCCTACAAACTCCAGCGCAGGCGCAACATCCTTTGCAAAGGTCTGCGCGTCATACGGACTGATCATGGTCCCATCCTCCGCCTTGACCGGCAGCCCTGCATTCGGTTTAAACATCAGGGGCAGGCTGGTTTTTTCCGAAAAATCCCGGATGACTGGCAGCGCCAAATCCGGCCCCAGCGAACAGTTCATCCCAATGCCGTCAATTCCAACCGGCTCCAGCGTATCCACAATGTCCTGTACGGAATTGCCCATCATCGTCTTTCCGGATTTCTCAAATGTCATCATGCAGAAAACCGGCAATCCGTACTGTTTGGCGACCGTGGCTGCCACCCGCATCATTTCCAAATCCATAAACGTTTCCAAAATGATGCCGTCCGGCTGTTCTTCCATCCCAGCCCCGAGCTGTTCCTCATACAGAGCCGCGGCTTCCTCTGCGGTCAGATCGCCATAAGGCTCCAGCAGGACGGAAAGCGGGCCGGCTGCCAGCGCAACCTTTGTCTCCGTCCCCTGCACCGCTTCTTTTGCGATCTTAACGCCTGCCCGCACCACTTCGCGGACGCTGTATTCCGAGGAGCGTCTGACCGCCGGGCCGTTTGCGCCAAATGTATTTGTCTGAATGACCTGCGAGCCTGCATCCACATATTCTTTGGCAATTTGAAGCGCGAGTTCCGGGTGTTCAATATTATATTTCCACACCGGCACCTTGTCAATCCCACGTTTTTCCGCCGCCTGCCACATCGCGGTTCCAGAAGCCCCATCCAGCAGCACAACATCCTTTTTCACAGCAACTCCTCCTGATTCTTTTCTCGTGTTCAAATCTATAAACACACTTTGTTAATATGTTTTTATAATGAACCATATTATCACAATAGAAAACACCTGTCAACCGCATTTCCAGTCCGCCGCTTGCATGGGCACAAAAACAGGCCGGATAAAATCCAGCCTGTTTTGTGAATGCCCCTGCCTTTTGATCGGGAGCAGAAGGCGGAACGGCAAGAGAAGAAGAAAGAGAGCCGCGGGGCATACATTCTATTTATAATGCCACCCAAACGTTTCCGTTCCGGTTGCTTTCCACGCAGGCCTTGATAAATTTGAGGCCCACAATGCCGTCGTCAACGGTCGGGTAGGTATACGAAGCAGGCTGTACGCCGGCTTTTTTGGCAAGCAGATGCTCGCAGAAAGAGCGGTACAGGTTTCCAAACGCCTCGAAATAGCCCTCCGGATGGCCGGACGGCAGACGGCACAGCCGGTTTGCCTCCTCATAATCGCATTCGCGGTTCGCGGTCAGGATCTGGGTCGGTTCATTGAGGCGGGTAAACTTCAGGCGGCCGGGCGCGCTGTGGCTCCACTCAATCGCGCCCTTGGTGCCGTAGGCGGCAACATACACATCGCATTCATGGCCGATGGCGATCTGGGACGCCCAGATGGCGCCGGTCACGCCGCCCGGGTATTCGATCAGGATGGTCGTATTGGTTTCGAGCGGCAGGTCGCGCGGATAGGTGTCGAACTTGGCCAGCACGCGCTCGGGCGTGAGCCCGGTCGCCGCATGAATCAGATGCTCGCAGTGGGTGCCGATGTCCGCGGTCGCCAGCGAAGGGCCGGTGCGTGACGGATCCAGCCGCCACAGTGACTGGTCGGACTTCTGCGCAACCAGCGCCACGGCCAGCCATTCCTGTGGGTACTGCGCCCGCACATACAGCAGGTCGCCCAACTCGCCGCGCTCGATCAGCTCGCGCGCCTGCCGCACCATGGCGTACCCGGCGTAGGTGTACGTCAGTCCGAACAGCAGACCCCTTTCTTTTGCGATTTTGGCCAGTTCCTCTCCCTGTTCAAGCGAAAAGGCCAGCGGTTTGTCACACATGACATGAATACCGTGCTCCATGAAGCACTTGGCAATTTCATAATGGGTATCGTTCGGGGTCACGATGGAGACAAAATCAATGCCGTCCGTGCGGGCGGCTTCGCCCTCAGCCATGGCGCGGTAATCCGCATACAGCCGCTCCGGTTCCTTTACGCCCCAAAGCTCCCCATACAGTTTATTCTTGTCTTCGTGACGGGAAAAGCAGCCGGCCGCGAGTTCGGCCTTATGATCCATCATTGCACCGGCATAATGGCAGGGGCCAATGCCGCCGCCACCGCCGCCAACCATACCAAATCTTAATTTCATTGCACTTCACCCTTCTGTGGATTGGACAAAATATCGCTTTGCCATCCGTATTGCAATCATTTCCGGAGGATAACCGCCGCGTCAGACAGAAACCTGCTCCACCTTTTCAAATTTCCCGCTGCGCCAGGAACGCTTGGCCGCTTCGGCGATCAGGACGGCCTGCAAGCCGTCAAAGCCGGTGACCGGTGGGGTGCGCTCGCCGCGTACAGCCTGTGCAAACTGCCGCATTTCCTCCAAAAATGCGCCGTTGTAGCGCTCCAGGAAGAAATATTGCACCGGGTCTGCCGTGACGCCCCGTTCGTCCAGATACAGCACATTGGTGTCCGGCACATTCTGATCCATCAGGCAGCCCTTGGAGCCCATGACCTCCACCCGCTGGTCATGGCCAAAGCCCGAGCGGCGGCTGTTGTCGATGACGCCGAGCGCGCCGTTTGCGAACCGCAGCGTCACCACCGCAGTGTCCACATCGTCCGCGCGGGCAAACATCTCATCACACAGCACCGCGCCCGCAGCCGAAACCTCGGTCACTTCGCTGCCCGACAGGAACCGTGCCATGTCAAAATCGTGGATCATCATGTCCACAAAAATACCGCCCGAGGATGCGATGTATTCATAGGCCGGCGGCGCCGGGTCGCGGGAGATGATGCGTACAAAGTTGACGTCCCCCACCTTGCCGTCCGCGACCAGCGCGCCGACACGCGCATGGTGCTTGTCAAAGCGGTGGGAAAAACCGACCTGCAGCACCGCGCCGGTTTCGCGCACGGTGCGCAGCGCGTCCAGAATGCGATCCACATTGTGGTCAATCGGCTTTTCGCAGAAGATTGCCTTCCCGGCCTTTGCCGCGCGGATGATGAAATCCGAATGAGTCTCGGTTGTCGACAGAATCGCAACCGCTTCAATATTCGGGTCGGCAAAGACCAGTTCCGGGTCCGTCCCTATCGCCGGGATGCCGATGTCCCGGGCGGCCTGTTCCTTTTCCGGGGTCAGATACGGGTCAACGCCCGCAGTGATGGCAAACTCCGGCAGCGCCGCCAAATTGCGTGCATGGAGCCGCCCAATGCGTCCCAGTCCCAAAATTCCGATTTGAATCGGAGCTTTCATAGAATATCCCCCTTTTATTTGCTGCGGATGCGGTCAAAGGTGACGGCAAAGATGATCACAAGGCCGATGACGATCTGCTGGATATACGATGAGACGTTCAGCAGGTTTAGGCCGTTGTTGAGCACGGCGATAAACAACGCGCCGATAAAGGTGCCGGACAGGCGGCCTTCGCCGCCGGACATGCTCGTGCCGCCGATGACGGTCGCCGCGATGGCGTCCAGCTCATATCCCTCGCCTGCGACCGGCTGCGCCGAATCCAGACGCGCGGTCAGGAGCACGGCCGCAAGGCCGGCCGTCAGGCCGCAGATCCCATACACAAGCACCGTGTAGCGGCCCGTGTTGATGCCCGAAAGGCGGGTGGCTTCCACGTTGCCGCCGATTGCGTAGATGTACCGTCCCGCGCGGGTAAAGCGCAGGAGGAACATGCCGATGGCGAACGTCGCGGCCATAACGAGAATCATCACCGGGACGCCGAGCAGCGTGCCGCTGCCAATGAAGTTCAGCTTCCCGGAAAAGCCGGAAATCGCGCGGCCGTCCGCGATATACAGCGCGCCGCCGCGCGCGATGGACATCATGCCGAGCGTGGCGATAAACGCGGGCAGGTTCACGCGCGTGACCAGCAGGCCGTTGACAAGGCCGCACACGCCGCCGGTCAGCACGCAGCCGGCAAGCGCCGCGCCCAGCGGGACGCCGCTTTTGAGCATGGCGCCGAGCAGGATGCCTGCGAACGCAACCACCGAGCCGACCGACAGGTCAATGCCGCCGGTCAGGATGACGAAAGTCATGCCGCAGGCCAGCGTCGCGTTGATGGTCGCCTGCAATACGATGTTGACGAGGTTATTCCTGCCGGCGAAGAACGGCGACGCCAACGACAGCGCGACGCACAGTATGACTAGCGCGGCCAGGACGACCGCGGTATTTGATACACTTTTGATGCTGACTTTTTTCATCTCACGATCCCCCTGTTGCCAAATGCATGATTTTTTCCTGCGTCGCTTGCGCGCGGCTCATTTCACCGGCCACCCGGCCGCCGCACATCACGACCACCCGGTCGCTCATGCCGAGCACCTCGGGCAGTTCGGACGAAATCATGACGATTGCCATGCCCTGCCCGGCGAGTTCATACATGATGCGGTAGATCTCCGCCTTAGCCCCCACGTCGATGCCGCGCGTCGGCTCGTCGAAGATGAGCACCTTGCCGCCGGTCATCAGCCACTTGCCGATGACCACCTTCTGTTGGTTGCCGCCGGACAGGAATTTCACCCTCTGCCGCAGATGCGGCGTCTTGATATTCATGGCTTCTATATATTTTTCGGCGAAGCTTTCCTCGCTTTTTTTGCTCAGCACGCCGTTTTTCATGGCCTTTTTCAGGCTTGCGAGCGTGATGTTCTCTCCCACGCCCATGCCGAGAACCAGGCCGTGATGCTTGCGGTCCTCGGGCAGCAGGCCGATGCCCTGCCGCACCGCGTCCTCCGGGGAACGGATGCGCAGCTTTTGGCCGTTTAAGTACACCTCGCCCGCCGTGACCGGGTCGGCGCCAATGATCGCCCGGGCGAACTCCGTGCGCCCCGCGCCCATCAGCCCGGCCAGCGCGACAATCTCGCCCCGCCGCACCGAAAGCGAGCAGCTATCCAGTTTGTCTTTGGTCGAGAAGTTTTTAGCTTCAAAGACCACGTCCCCGATCGGCGCCTCCACTTTGGGGAACATGTCGCTCAGCTCACGGCCGACCATCATGTGGATCATGGTTTCCACCGGGGTATCCGCGACCGCGATCGTACCGATATACCGGCCGTCGCGCAGGATGGTCGCGCGGTCGCCGATGCGCTTGATCTCGTCAAACCGGTGGGAGATGTACACGATGCCCACGCCCCGCGCCTTCAAATCCGCGATGATGCCGAACAGCGCGTCGATCTCCTTATCGGTGAGCGACGAGGTCGGCTCGTCAAAAATGATTACCTTGGAGTTCTGGCTCACGCATTTGGCAATCTCCACCATCTGCTGCTGCGCCACGCTCAGGGTCTTGAGCACCGCCTTGGGGTCCAGATCCACCCCCAGGCGCTTCAGCACCTCGCCCGCGTCCGAGAATAAGCGCTTCCATGCAAGGATGCCGCCGCTCTTCGGCTCCCGCCCAAGGAAGATATTCTCCGCAACCGTCAGGTACGGAACCAGGTTCAGCTCCTGATGCACGATGTTGACGCCCGCCGCCTTGGCTTCCCTGGTGCCGGCAAATGCGGTTTCCTGCCCGTCCACAAAAACCGTGCCGGCATTGCGTTTGTAAACTCCGGACAATACCTTCATGAGCGTGGACTTTCCCGCGCCGTTTTCGCCCAGCAGCACGTGTACCTCCCCGCGCTCGAGCGAAAAGCTGACGTCGTCCAGCGCCTTCACGCCTGGGAATTCCACTGTGATGTGCTCCATTTGTACGATGGATCTCATAGGCTCCCCTCCTTCATCGGGGCCGGGCGGGGCAGCTTCCCGCCCCGCCGGTCTCCCGGCCGCTTATTTGCAGTTGCTCTCGTCGACCATGTATACGTCAACCGGGATTTCCGCCTCGACCGTGCCGCCTTCGCCCAGGGTCTTGAAGACTTCGACGGCTTGCCGTCCCATCTCATCCGGGGATTGGGCGATGGAGCCGTACATACGGCCTTCCGCGATCGCAGTCTTGGCGTCATCGTTCGCGTCAAATCCAATGACCGTGACCTGGTCGGCCATACCCGCGTCCTCAATCGCCTTGATGCCGCCGAGCGCCATCAGGTCGCTCGCGCCAAACAGGCCGTTCAGATCGGGATTGGCCTGTAGGATGTTCTGCGCAACCGTATAGCCCTTGCCCTGATCCCAATCGGCCGGCTGCGAGGAAACGACTTGCAAACCAAGTTCCTTGGCGCGGTCGACAAAGCCGCCCACGCGCTGTACCGAAACTTCCTGTCCGGCCACGCCTTCCAGCACAGCGACCTTGCCCGCGCCACCCAGCTTGTCCGCCATTTTTTCGGCCGCGAGCTGGCCGCCGTAGTAGTTGTCCGAGCCGATAAAGCATTCAATATGCGCATCCGCCGCGTCCAGCGCGTCCTGATAAATGCGGGAATCGATAATGATCACCGGGATGTTCGCATTATTGGCCTTTTTAATGGCGGGCACCAGCTCGGTGGAACCGTTTGGGGTCAGGATAATGGCGTCCACCTGCTGGGTGATGAGGTTTTCCATGATCTGCATCTGCTTTTCGCAATCACTTTCCAGTTCTGGCGCCTGCACGATGGTTTGATAGCCGAATTCCTTCGCGGCTTCCTCAACCCCCTCCTGCATGGTGATATAAAACGGGTTGGAAAGCGTCTTAAAAATCACGCCCAGGCGGACGTCGCCGCCCGCGGAAGCGTCCCCGCCGGTGCTGCCGTCCGCGGCACTGCCGCTGTTTCCGGTTCCACCGCAGCCGGTGAGCATCCCCAGGGCCATCGCCGCAGCGGTCAGCGCTGCAAACAATCTCTTCTTGAACATGTTTCTGCCTCCTTCGGTTCTCTCTTCGAATATTTTCGAATATCTTATCGATATTTCGATTTATTGTTGTTGAAATTATTTAACCACATTTTTCTCTCACAGTCAATATCGATAATATACCCAATCTTTTTCGTGCATTTTTGTATATTTTTGCTGTATTTTTTCAAAACTTTCGAATGTATAATCGAAATATATTCGAAACTCAGTTTGAGGCTCTTTGCAAATATTTTTATATTGCAAAAACATTTGCATCTCCCTACTTTTTTTGGCAAACGCGGGACAAATGCCTTCCCGATCTGGTAGAATAGAAGTGCCCCAAAGCTCAGAGCCATGGGGCGTGTCGTCACGGAAGGAGAACGATGTTTCATGACCATCAAAGAGATTGCGCGCGAAGCCGGTGTTGCGATGTCGACCGTATCGCTTGTCCTGAACAACAAGCCGGGCGTACGCAAGGAAACCCGGGCACGGGTGGCCGCATTCCTGGTGGCTAACGGCTATACCATCCGCGAGGCAGCGCCTGCGGAAACCGGGCGCGGCGAGATTCGGTTTCTGCGTTTTATTGCTTCCAACCACATCAGCGAACGCAACCACGAATTCTTTACCGACCTGCTGAACGGCGCCGAGCGCCGCGCGCGCGAACAGGGCTTTGATTTTAGCTATGCCAACGTGCCGGCCGGCGAATTTGCCGCCGCGATCCGCGCGCTTGAAACGCGGGACAACCTTGCGGGCGTGCTTGTGCTCGCCAGTGAGCTGAATGCCGAAGGCCTGCCCCCGCTGCTGCACTATCCCGGCCCGGTGGTGCTGCTCGATACCCCGCTTGACTATTGCCCGCTCAACAGCATCAACACCGATAATGTGGGCGGTGCATTCGCCGCCGTGCAGGAGCTTTACCGCCAGGGGCACCGCGAAATCGGCTTCCTGCGCGGCGAGGTCGAAATCGGCGGCATGCATGGCCGTTACGAAGGCTACTGCAAGGCCATGCAGGCGCTCGGCCTGACCGTAAACCCCAGCCATGTGATCCGCATGGATACGATTGTGGAGGTGGCCGCAAAGCAGATGCTGTCCAGCCTGAACGGGCTGGACGCGATGCCGACCGCTTTTTTTGCCTGCAATGATTTCATCGCCGCCGGCGCCATCCGCGCCCTGCTCCAGGTCGGTTACCGCGTCCCGGAGGATATCTCCATCATTGGGTTTGACGACGTCCAGATCTGCTCGTTCGTCTCACCGCCGCTGTCCACCATGCGCATCGACCGGTCCCGTATGGGCGAACTTGGCGTAGAACGCCTGCTCGCCCTGCGGCAGGCAAACAAGGACGACCGTCTGCGCTGTCTGATGGCGGTCACGCCCATCCTGCGCGCCTCGGTTGCCCCGCCGCGCACCGAAAAATAACACAGCGAGGCCCTCTGCCACGGCAGAGGGCCTCGAGCATGTCAAAAAAGTCCTTCGCGCCGCAGCGCGCGTTCAATATTTAAAAAAGTCGCGACATGTGCGTGACTTTTTTAACAAAAAGAGTCCTGAAAAGGCTCAATCATACGCCTTTTCAGGACTCCCCCGCCCAGAGCCGTTTATGGCGGCGGGCGTACTTGCCGAAAAACTGTAGTTTTTCGGCAGCCTGAAGGCCCTCTGCCACGGCAGAGGGCCTCGAGCATTCCCGTCTTTATTTCAGCGCGCGTAACCGCCTGTCCGCGTCTGCAATTGCCTCATCCACGGTCTTCCATCCGAGCATGCACTGCCGGAAAGCTTCGCACAGCACCTGCGAGGCGGCGCTGGTATCCCCGCCGCCCGGCAGCGGCGCCCGCTGCCGGTATACCGCCGGATCCAGGAAATCCCCGGCAAAGCTCTGCCGGTAAACCTCCGCAATTTCTTCATCCATATAGGCGGGCATCATCTGTTCTTCCGCCATAATACGCGCCCCTTCCGCGCCGGTCGCGAACCGGATGAACTCCCAGGCAAGCGCCTTATCCCGCGACTGCCGGCAAATGCCCATGCCGGACAGGATCACCGTGTCCGCGCCCGCCCCCCCTTGCTCCCAGCCGGGGGCCGCGGTCACGCCCCAGCGGAAATCAAACCTTCCGGCCTTTTCGTCGGTCATGAGATAATTGAGATACCATGTGCCGCCCACATACATGCCGTATGTGCCGAGTTCAAAGCACTGCTGCTGGATATCCCGCGCAATGCAGTCGCCATAGGCGGGCGCCGTTCCCTCCTCCTGCATCTGAACCAGCAGTTCGAGGATGGGGCGCAGGCTCTCCGCCGTCTGCACCGCGCCCGCGCGCCCGGACGCGACCCACTGAATATCCATGGGAAGCACCATCAGCGCGTATTCCTCCTCCCCCAGCTCCGGCTGGAGCTGCCGGGACAGCGCATGCACCTGTTCCCATGTGGGCGCCGGTCCCGGGTATTCCACGCCCGCGCGGTCAAACAGGTCGCAGTTGTACACCAGCACATAGTGGTCGCGGCGGTAAGGCACGCCGTACAGCTGCCCGCCATAGCGCATGGCCTCCAAATCAGGCGACCCGGCCAGATCCATCCCGTATTCGTCCAGCAGGCTGTCAAGCGGCCATGCGGCCCCATATTCATATAGCCGTTTCAGCGACGCCGTGGTGCGCGTAAAAAACACATCCACCTGCTTGCCGCCCACAAGCAGGGACTCCATTTTCTGGTCATAATAGGCGTCCGGATAGCTCGCCACCCGCACGCGCACCCCCGGATGCGTTTTCTCAAACGCTTCCACCAGCCGCCGGTCGTAGCTGATCTTGTCATAGTCCCACAGGGCGATGGTGAGCGCCTGTTCCGGCGCTGCGGGCTGCCCGGCGATGGGCGCGCCGCAGCCGGTCAGGCAAAAAAGCGCCAGCAGCGCCAAAACCCCTCTGCGCACGCTCATCCCTCCCGCTTCTGGTTTTTAAATTCGCCCGGGCTCATGCCGGTCACACGCTTGAACACGCGGCCAAAATAATATTTGTCCTCATACCCGACCATCTGCCCCACCCGGTATACCTTCTCCCCGGTGCGGACCAGCAGTTCCTTTGCCCGCTCGACGCGGTATTCGGTCAGCAGCTCGATGTAGCTTTTGCCGGTGTATTTTTTGAGCAGCGCGCTCAGGTAGGAGGGGTTCAGGCCAGCCACCCGCGCAGCCTCCTGCAAAGACGCGCTTTCGCGGTAATGCGCGGCAATCCAGTCGAGCACCGTGCCGACGATCTTGGGATATCCCTTTTCGCTCTCGCGGCGCAGGAAGGCGGCCAGGTCGTCGCGCAGCATGCCCATCCAGCCGGTCACTTCGCGCAGGCTTTCCATATGCAGGAGCTGCTCGTAGGTGCGGTAGCTGCGCGGGAGCAGGCGCGCGGCAGGCAGGTCGTTGCGCTCAAAATACTCCTGCACAATATAAAACAGTTCGAGCGCCACGCTGCGCACCGCCGAGCGGCTAAGCGCCAGCTGCTTCATGTCTTCCGCGAGGCGGTTTAGAACGCGCGCGAGGTCGCCGGTGCTGCCGGACACCAGGATATCGCCCAGCTCGGCGCGCACGCCGGACAGGCTGTACGAATCCTGCCGCAGCGGCTGCATATCCCCGCGCCAGAACAGCACGCCGTCGTGATCCAGATAAAACCGGTGCGCCAGCACCGCGTTCGCGCGCCAGAAGGCCTCCTTGATGCCCGCGCCGCCCGGCTTTTCGCTGCTGCCGGCCAACACGGTGCAGGACAGGTTGAGGTATTCGAGCAGCATGCGCCGCAGGCGGTGCGCAAGCTTTGCCACAAGCGCATCCTCCGCACCCGCGCGTCCGGCAAGCAGCACATCAAATTCGCCGGTGCGCCCAGAAAAGCAATAGCCGCAGAACACGTCTCCCACGATCTCCTCGGTAATGTTGATGACCGAATAGCGCAGGGTCTGGATTTCCTCGGCCGTGGCCTCTTCAAACCGGTACAGCTCCCCGGCCTTGACGATCATACAGTACACCGGCCGCGTATCAAGCCGGATGTCCAGATCGCGCATGGAGCGCTCCAGCTGGGCCTCGTCCAGATAAAAGCCTGAGACCACGTCCCACAGGAAATTTTGCCGCAGCAGGGCGCGGCTTTTTTCATCCTCCCCGGGGAACGGCGGCGCGGCCGGGGCCGGTTCGGACGCAATTGCCCGCAGGCAGCGCACCAGCTCGGCGGGTTCCAGATTAAGCTTGAGCAGATAATCGCGCGCGCCCAGCTTGAGCGCCCTTTTGACCAGGTCAAATTCATCGTAGCTGCTGAGCACCAGGATTTCCGCCGGGCTTTCCTGGGCGCGCAGCCGCTCGATCAGCGCGATGCCGTCCATGCCCGGCATTTTGATGTCCGTAATAATAATATCCGGGCGGCGCTCCTGCGCGAGCGCCAGCGCCTCGCGGCC
Organism: uncultured Butyricicoccus sp.; assembly: GCA_900547195.1. Lineage (GTDB taxonomy): Bacteria > Bacillota > Clostridia > Oscillospirales > Butyricicoccaceae > Butyricicoccus_B. Next base: position 39,503 of record URFQ01000005.1, on the reverse strand, counting down.
ATCGTGCGCCTCCCCGACCAGCACAAAGCCGTTTTCCTCCCAGTCGATGACGGTTTTCAGGCCGATGCGCACCATGGTATCGTCGTCAACAATCAGGATGCGGGGTCTCTTCATGTTTGTCCTCCTCTGTGATTCTGAGCCGCGCGGTTACGCGGGTAAACTCGCCCGGCCTGCTCTCAAAGCGCAGGCCATAGGCTTCTCCGTAAGTCATGCGCAGGCGCTGGTCGACGTTGTGCACGCCGATGCTGCGGCTGGTCAGCCGTTCGCCGCGCGCAAGCCTCGCGAGCTTGTCCGGCGGGATCCCCGCGCCGTTGTCCTCAACCGCAATGTACAGGCTGTTCCATTCGCGCCACACGGTCAGCGTGATTTTCCCGCCGCCGCGGTTTTCGCACGCAACGCCGTGTATAATCGCATTTTCCAGCAGCGGCTGCAACAGAAACCGTTGGAGCCGGAAGCTTAGCAGCGCTTCCTCCCGCACCACGGCCTCATATTCGATGCTGCCCTTGTAGCGGATGTTCTGGATATAGATATACCGGTCAAGCAGTTTCAGCTCGTCGCGCAGGGTCGTCATGTCTTCCGCGCTGCCAAGGCTGGCACGCAGGATATCCCCGAGCGCTTCCGTCATGGTCTGGATGCCGCGCGCCCCCTGCATGGCCGCCATCATCTTGATTGAATTCAGGGTGTTGTACAGGAAATGCGGGTTGATCTGCGCTTTGAGCATCTGGATTTCCGCGGCGCGCTTTTCCTGCTCCTGCGCGATGCGGCTGTCCATCAGCCGTTTCAGGTCTCGCTGCATGGTTTCAATCCCGTTTTCCAGGCGGCGCAGCTCATAGGCGCTGTCGTGCTGGAGCTCCCGGCCAAAGTTGCCCTGCGCAATATCCTCCACCGCCTCGACCATGCGCTGGATGGGCCGCGCGAGCTGGCCGGAAAACACGGTGGCGAGCAGCAGCGACAGGGCAAGCGTCAGGATCACCGCGACCCCGGCCGCGCTTTGCAGGATTTCCCGCTGCTGCGCAAACTGGTGCATGGGCACGGCCTCCACCAGCTGCCATGGATAGGACGGCACCGGATGGCGGAAAAACCGGTACGGCACCCCGCCCAGCGTCTGTTGCTCCGGGAACGTGCCGCCCCCGGCGGCAAGCCCGCTCGCGGCAAGCGCCTTCCACCCCTCGCTGCACACGACCGGCTGCCCCAGCGCGTCGGCGAGGCAGAACGCCTCATCCTCGCGCGTGAGGAAAGCGCCGCACACCTCGACAAATACCGCTTCCCGCAGCAGCAGCACCAGATACCCCAGCGTCTGCCCGCTGGCTGCGTCCACAATCCTGCGGCTGTACGGCAGCACGGACGGATACTGGCTGAACGCACATGGATTGTCCCGGCTCACGCCCCAGCGGGTGAGCGCGCCGTCCGGATAGTAGGCGGGCGTGCAGAACGCCTCCCGGACGGCCCCGTAATTGGCAAGCGCGGCCTCTTTGCCGCGGCGGATATCCAGCCCGTTTTCCCCGACGAGGAACAGCGACAGGATATCCTCGGTGATCGTGACAAACTGGAACTGCTCGTCCAGGTCGTCGACGACCGCAAGGGCCTGCGCGTCAAATTCCGGACGGTCCCGGCGCAGCAGCGCGCGCACGGCCTCATCCTGGCATACCTGGTTGGCAAATTCCTCGACGCGCAGCGCGGCCTTTTCAATCTGTCCGGCCGCATAGCCGACGGCCTGCTCGGTTTCGTTTTGCAGGTTCCGCTCCAGCACGCGCCGCTCGGAGAAGAAATAATACACCCCAAGCACCGCGCACGAAAACACCGCCGCCAGCATAAAATACACAAAAAACTGCTGTTTGAGCGTCCTTCCTTCCGGTTTGCCGCGCACAGCCGTCCCCCCTCTCCTCGATAGGTATAGTATAGCACTTTCCGCGGGTTCCGAATATTTTTTTTGCAAACGGGCGCAGGCTCCCCGGAAAGGGAGCCTGCGCCACAGCTGTTGCGGTGAAAATCAATCGGTGTATGCAATGGAGCCGTCCGCGTCTCTGCTGAAATGCGCGAACCAGTTGTCCCAGACACGATAGGAGTGCTCGGTCATGGTTGCGTGCGGCATATAGTCCACAATTTCCGCGCGGAGCATGGGCACGCCGTCCGCCGTATAATCCAGGGCGTACCAGCGGCCATCCTTCGTATAGGCGCCGCTCTCCCGCCAGTCCTTGCCGACATTCGCCCAGTCAATCGCGCCGTCGCAGCCGTTGAGGGCAAACCATGCGGCCAGCGTCCGGCCAGAGCTGTTCGTCTCAGACGGCGGAACCGGGCAGATCGCCCATTCGGTGCCGCCTTCGGTGCCTGCGGCCATGTAGACCGGCACGCCGGCAAAACCGCCGTCCGCCGCAGCCGCGGCCCGCTCAAATACCGAACCGTTGAAGATGAAGCCGGACAGCGGGGCCACTGCCGCGAACATCCCGGGTTCGCAAAGCGCCATGACATGGGTCATCTGCGAGCCCCAGGAATGGCCGGTCGCGTACACGCGGCCGCGGTCGATGTCATAGTCCCGCGCGATATCTTCGAGCATATACCGGACAAACGCGACGTCATCCATGCGGGTCGGGTCGCCGGACAGGTTCCATGCCGGGAAGGGCGCGTTGCCGTTGTCCGAAATGCTGCCGTTGATCGCCGAAGGGAAGATGACGATGCAGCCCTTGTCGTCCGCGACCTTGGGCCAGTCCGTCTGGCCCGAGTACACGGCGCCGTTGAGGGTATACCCGTGGAATGCGAAGACCAGCGGCACGTCCTCGGTATCTTCGGTGACGCTGTCCGGCACGTAAACATACCACTCACGCATCCAGCCGCCGACTTTTTCGTAGTGCCGGGCCATGCCCTGGTCGGCCACCGGGTCAAGCGTCATGCGCAGGTCGCCGCCCGGGTCGGCCATCCAGCGGCGCACGCCGGACAGGAATCCGATCCAGATCCCCTCTTCGAGATCGCCCGCAGGCTTCCCGCTGACCCAGACGCGGTACGCATCTTTGTCGCGGTTTGCACCATAAATGGTCTCGTCTTCTTCCTCGTTCCTCTGCCAGTCCTTGGTGCGGACATACTTGGTAACGCCGTCCTGGGCGGCGCCTTCGCCGTCGATCTTATTGGCGGCCTTCCAATAATCCAGCGTTGCGGCGTCCGTTTCTTCGCCAATCATCCACACCGGCAGCGGAAGGGTATGTTTCGGGGTCGCGCTCGGCCGCGTGGAAGCCTCCTTGTCGTTGAAGCCGTTGAGACTGGACGCCATCTCCGCGCCGTTTGCCGCGATCCAGGCCGGATCAACCGCGCCTGCATCGACCGTGGCAAGGCCTGCCCAGACCGCAGTCTGATCCATGGCCGCCATCTGCGCGACCGTACCGCCCGCGCCGTAGCCGACCATATAGTTCTTGGCCTCGTGGATGCAATACATTGTGCGGCCGGACGCTGCGGCATAAACCTTGTTTACATAGTCGATATCCGCGGCGCGCCCTTCCTCCGAGGCGTCATACGTCAGCCCGTCCAGATAGACGACAATGAATTTCTCCTGCTGCGACGTCCATTCGCCGTCCACCGGGGTAGTGTCGGTGCGATCGGCCAGGGCTTTCCATGTACTAAATACATCAGCGCCCTGATCGGGCAGGACGAAGACGCCTGCGGTGGATTCGCGCGCGCCTTCGGGCACATAGGAGGTAAAGGTGCGGGTGGAGCCATCGGACAGGGCGACCTGTTCCACGTGCTCGCCCGGATACAGGGTCTTGTACGGGTTGTTCCGGTCGAGCGCCGGGCGCACGGTCAGGGTATACGTCCGCGTGGCAACGCCGTCCGGCGCCGTCACCTGAATCTTGACGTCTTTATAGCCGTTGTTCAGCGTGACGGATGCCTTGCCATCGTTCAGGGACATTTCATCAACCGTCACCGTCGCGTTGGAAGACATCGCAGTCGGGGCAATCTCCACCCGCCCGGCGCCAACCGGCACCTCCGCGACCAGCGTATTCGCCGCGCCCACGGTGTTATCCGCGCCAAACGAATGCACGGTGCTGAAGCCAACCATCTGGTTTTCCGTCCCACCGGCAACGGTCACCTTGACGTTCGCGAGTTCGCAAACCGTCCGGCAGTCCTGATTGCTCAGCGCGGCCGCCTTTTTGCCGTTCATGCAGATGAAGTGGCCTGTGCCGCCGTTTGCATAGCGGTCGCCTGCGAAAGACGCGCCGTCCGAGCCGGCGGTATTGCGCACCGAATTGCGCATCGCCTTGTCTGGGCCGTAGTCAACAATGTTCTGCGCGGCCTCAATGACTGTATCCAGATGGCCGTCCAGGTCGTTGATGGCATAATCGTCGTGGCCGGTCCAGATCTCAAGGGTATCGAGGTCGATTTCGCCCGCTGCATCCAGGGCGTTCATCTTATCCCGGAACACGCGCAGGCTCGAGAGCAGCACGCGCACGTCGTTCGAGGCCAGCGTCAGCGAGTCGGCCACGCTGCGGCGGTTGCAGCCGAGCGCATCGGACGAATACAGGACGCCGTGCGCCTTGTCAAGCAGCAGCATGCTGCCCGGGGTGTGTCCGGGGACAAAATAATTGTCCAGCAGCACGCCGCCGAGATCGAACCGGAACCCCTCTTCGATGAAGGTAAAGTCGTCGTCCGTCACCGTCTGGTCGTTGACAAACAGCTTGGCCATGGCCAGGTCGTTTTTGTTCATGTAGACCTTCCGGCCTGCCTTCACAAAGTCGCCGATCTGGGTTGTGTGGTCGGGGTGCCCGTGGGAGATGTACAAATCCACTTCCGCGGTGCCCGCAAGGGCCTTTGCATACTCGTACAGGTCGTTCGCTCCCGCCGGGGCCATGCCCGCGTCGATGAACAGCGCCTTGTCCGCGCCCCGGATGAGGTACATCTTATCGCTGTCGTAGTCGATGACCTGCCAGACCTTCATGCCGTCTTTCTCGTACAGCACGCGGTTCTTATGCTCGTTTTTGGACATGCGGTCGATCGTGTAATCGAACGAGGCCACCGCGCTGTCTTCCATGCCTTCCTTGGAGGCATACGCCTTCAAGGTGACCCTGGTCTGCTTGGCGCTGCCGTCCCAATCGTCGCCGGTGTCCGCGCCGATCGTAATCAGCTCCGCGACTTCCGCGCCGCCCTTGCCGGAGGCGGCCTGGAACTTTGTCTGGTCAAAGACCTTAGCGGTGTCCGAGGTTCTGGGGTCGGAGCCGTCGAGCGTGTACTTTACCGTCGCGCCTTCCGTGTCCGAGAAGAGCGCCATATACTGGGTGACCGTAAAGACGCCCGGCGTATCGGGATAAAACGGGTCGGTATAGTTGTTGTAATCGGTGTAGGTATAGGGGGCGGATACCTGGTTGCTGCCCTCCTTGTTGACGATGACCGTATATGCCTTCGTGCTTGCGCCGTCCTTCGCGGTGACCCTGACGGTCAGGCGGGTCGTACCGCCGGTCAAAGCCGCCTCATAGGCCGCGCCCGAAGCAACCGCCCTGCCGTTTATGGTGACCGACGCGCCCGAAGAAGCTGCGGTGGGAACGACCTCGACGGAGTCCGCGTCCGCGCCCACATTTGCGGTAAAGGTCAGGTCGGTTTTGCGGGTGGGCTTGGTGCCGTCCGCGGGGTACTGCCAGTTGACGTTGATTCCGAAATTCGGGTCGTCCCACAGCAGGTTGCCCTTTTTGCCCGGCTCGTGCACAGACAGGTTGGACAGGTCGGCCAGTTGATCCTGATTGCCGCCGCGGTAGCCATCGGACAGGTAGTTTTGCAGATTAACGTTAATGCCCACCCAGTTGACGTCCGTCAGCCGGTCGCCGACAACCACCGTCCGGGTGTTTTCCAGATATCCGTCAAAGCTGTCGAGCGTGCGCAGGGTGGGGGTCATCGCGTCCTCGCCTTCGTCGACCACCTTCTGCGTTGCAGCCATGAGGTTGTCCAGATAGGTTCCCTGGCCGTCGAGCACCACGTCATTGTGGCCGGTCAGAATATACCGGACTTCGCCGAGGGTATCCAGGCGCTCCATCGCCACCTGCAGGCTGGACAGGTAAACGTCCATCGGGTCTGCAAAGAAGGTCGGGGACAGGTCGGCGAACTGCATCCAGAACGAATCGGTGACGTGCGCACGGTTGTTGCCGACCTGGTCGGTGGTAAACAGGTTGCCGGTCGCCCGATCAAACAGCATGATCCCCGCGGCCTGATGGCCGGGCAGTTCGATCACGTCAAACTTGGTACCGCCAAGGTCGTATACGTCGCCGTTGCCGAGCGTATCCAGCTGCGCTTCATAGGCTTCCCGCACGTCCTGCTCGGCCGCAAACGCGCCGGAGCCGGTTGCAAACGCCTTGAAGCCGTCAAACAGGACGTCCACGCCGCGCTCATTGACATAGACCTTTGCCCCCAGCGCCCTGTTTTCCGCGCACAGGAACTGATGGGTCATCTGCACGTGGTCGGGATGCGGATGGCCGATGACAAGGTCGATTGGCATCGTGTCGTCGCCCACGATTTCGCGCGCCGTTTGATACAGGTCGGCCGGGTCGGCCACATCGTAGTAGCCGGCGTCGAGCACCATCGCCCGCTTCTCGCCCTTGACGAGATACATTTTATCGCTGTCGTAGTCCTGAATCAGCGTCACGCCCGGCACCTCTTTGCCGGTCCAGTCCAGCGCCGCGCCGACCTTGAGATGATGGTGCGGATTGCTCGTGACCGTATAGTTCCAGTTGGAAACCGCGCTGGTCCTGCCATCCTTCACCGCGATGGCCTTGACGTTGTAGATCCTCGAGACCGGGCCGTCCGCGCTCGCCGCAGGCTGCTCAATCATCACCTGCCTGTACTGATAGGTTTCAAATTTTGGGCTTGCAGCCGTCGGCGCCGGCGCTGCATTTTCGCCCTCGGCGATCTCATAATAGATGTCCGCGCCGTCCTGTGCGGTCAGCGTGACATAATAGGTCATATCATAATCGAAAACGCCGAGGCTCTTGGAAGTCTCCTGTCCCTTGGGCAGCGGATACGCGCCGGGCGCGGCAGGACGGGAGGCTCCGCCGGATGAGCCGCCGCTCGAACCGCCGGACGAACCGCCCGAAGTACCGCTGCTTTGAACCTTCAGGGCCGAAGTATGGATTTTGACCACCTCTCCGGTGATCTTGCTGTTCTTTGCCAGGACCTCCCCGGCTTTGCCGCCCAAAATGAGCGTTCCGGAAAGCTCCGCCTTGTCCAGCGTCACGCCGGACGCCTTGACGATCACAATGCCGTCCCCCTTCGGGGTAGCCGTACCGGATTCTGTGATATAGTCCGCGATCATATTATCGAGCATCTGGACGATCTCGGCGCGGGTGACGTTGGCCTTGGGGTCAAACAGGTTCCCCGGCCTGCCCTTCACAAAGCCCTTTTGTTCAAAGGCCGCGACATTCGCCACTGCCCATGGGGCGATGCTGCTGCCATCGGCAAACCCGATCGAACTCCCGCCCGGTGCAACAGACAGCGCGCGCGCCAGCACGCTGACCGCCTCTTCGCGGGTGATCGGGTCGGCCGGCCGGACCTTCCGCCCGTCGCCCTGAAGCACGCCGGCCCCGGCCGCGCGCAGCACCGCACCGGTGTAATAGGCCTGCCCCAGGTCGGTGAACGTGTTCTCCGCCTCGGTCTGATAGTCGAGAAGCTTGTCTATGACGACCGCCATATCCCCTCTCGTAATTGGATTATCCGGATTGAAATTTCCATTGTAGCCCTGAATGACGCCATAATCGCTCCACTTGCCGATCACGCGTTCCGCCCAGTGGCCGCGCGTGTCGCCAAAGGACGCCGCGCCCGCTGCCGGAAGCATGGTCAGCATCATGACGCATGCCAGAAGCCATGAAAATACTCTTTTCAGTTTCATCTCTGTTCTCCTTTCCCAATGTTGCAAGCATGGACACAGGGACGGCGCCCGGCCGCCTGGCGCCGCTGCCGGATCGTTCCCCGCGCCTATGGCCTTATTGTAATGAACTTTGGCGCGGCCGCAAATGCAGGAATGGCAGAATTGTTGTCTTTTCCCCATATATTTGCCGGAAAAACCTGTGGTGTTGCACATTTCCGAGAGGCTTTGTTGCACAATTCCCGGATTCCAGGACAAAAGGGCCTGACGGAACCCGTCAAGCCCTTGCTCTTTTCTGTGGGCCCGTCCCCGGTTGGGCGCCCCGCAAAATGATTTTCTTATTCTACAATGCGGTAATACACGCGCGCGGTCAGCAGGTACACAGCACCGTACACCAGCGCAAAAGCCACAAACGTGCCACCCGTGCAGGCCAGCGTCAGTCCCAGGTTATGCAGGCCAAACAGGGTCAGCAGGCGCGCCATCAGGCCAAAGTCAAATGCGACATGCACAGCCGCGACCAACAGCGGCAGGAAAAACACCACAAGCACCTGCGCGTTTACCGCCCGGCGCACCATCCGCTTTTCCAGCCCGACCTTCTGCATCACGCGATAGCGCTCGCAGTCCTCATAGCCTTCGGAGATTTGCTTGTAATAGATGATGAGCGCAGTCGCCATCAGGAAAATCAGGCCGAGAAAGGCGCCGAGGAAAAAGAACCCACCGTTGAGCGCGTAGTATTCCTCCTCAAAGTTCGCGCGGGTGTCGGCCATGAGGCGGTAATACGAACCGAGGTGCTCCGGAAGGAACGCTGCAAGCGCTTCTTCCATCCGCCGGCCCAGCGCGCTCTGCTCGTCCGGGCTTCCGCCCACGCTCCAGCTTCCCGCCCAGCGCATATACTCAATATTCCGCCGCGCGGCCTGTTTTTCATAGAGCCGCAGGAGCGTATCTTCATTTGGGACGACTACATAGATTGGCTCCAACGTCATCATCGCCATTGTACCGATGCGGCGGCCGGCCATTGCGCGCGTCAACGCTTCCGACCTCGGCGATACGCGCAGGCGCACCGATTCCGTCCCACCCCCGGCCTGGAAGTCGATCCGCAGCGTATCCGCGTCCAGCGCCCGGCTGACCAGCGCCTCGTCGCCGGCCAGCGGCGGGACGGACTCGCCGGTCATGGCTGCATAATTGTCCGCGGTCAGAAAGATGAGGGCGCTGTCGGGCTGGCTGCCGCTGTCCATGACCGCAAAGGCATCGCCTGTCTGCACCGCATCCAGATACAGGTATTGGTATCCCTGCACAAACGCGGCGTCCGGCGCCTGCCTGCGGATTTCCTCCGTCATCTGCCCTGCCGCAAGCTCGGGATCAAACGCGCCATCTGCGCTGGGGCTGTATTCCACGGACACGTTCAGCTCGCCCGGAAACATCCCGTCAATCACATCTTCCGAGCCAAGGTACAGCGCCAGCGTGCCCGATACCATGACGAGCACCATGGTTGACAGGATACAGATGTTCGCCAAGCCGACCGCGTTGCGCTTCATGCGGTACAGCATGCCCGAAATCCCGATAAAGTGGGTGGTCTGGTAATAAAACTTTTTGTTTGCGCGCAGCAGTTTCAAAACCGCGATGCTGACCGCCGTAAACAGGCAGTAAGTGCCCAGAATGACCAGAAACACCGCGATAAAGTAATACGCAAGCGCCAGAAAGGCCGATTTGACCACGACCGCGATGGTATACGCGGCCGCGAGGCTCACGACGCCGAGGATGGCGAGCAGCCAGCGGGTTTTTGGCTCGCGCTCGCCCGCGCCGCCCTCGCGCATGAGCGCGACCGGGCTTTGGATATGCACCTGCCGCAGGTTTGCAAGCAGCGTAAACAGCAGGATACCGCCAAATAGCAGCGCGGTTTCGGTCATCGCGCAGGGGGAAAGCACCGCGCTGAAATAGGTTGGGAACCGCATCAGGCGGCACATCAGCATGCTCACGAGCCGCTGCAGCACCACGCCGAAAAGCAGGCCGCCGCCAATGCCGGCTGCTGCAAGATACACGGTTTCCAATGCCAAAATTATGGCAATGTGCCGCTTGCCCATGCCAAGGATGTTATAGAGGCCCAGTTCTTTTTTGCGCCGCTTCATGAGGAAACTGTTGGTATAGCATAGAAAGACCACGGCAAATACGGCGATGACGAACGTGCCGATGCTCATGAACATGCTGAGATATGCATACCGTGTCTCTCGCGGCAAATCCTCGGCGTGCGACAGCGCGGCTGTGATATAAAACGCCGCCGCGGCGCCGAGGATGGTCAGCAGATACGGTATATAAAATTTGGCGTTTTTCCCAATGTTCTGCGCCGCGAGACGGGGATACAGCAGCTTATTCATCGCGTTCACCGCCCGTTTGCAGCATGGTGAGCGTATCCGAAATCTTAACGAACATTTCCTCTTCCCCAAGGCCTGCGCGGTAGATCTGGTGGAACACCTCGCCGTCCTTGATAAACAGCACCCGGCGCGCGTGGCTGGCCGCACGCACCGAGTGCGTGACCATGACAATGGTTTGCCCCTCGGCGTTCACCTCCCCAAACAGGCGCAGCAGGTGGTCGGCCGCACGCGAATCGAGCGCGCCGGTCGGCTCGTCCGCAAGCACGATCTGCGGGTTTGTGATCAGCGCGCGCGCCACCGCCGCGCGCTGCTTCTGCCCGCCCGAGACCTCATAGGGGAATTTGTGCAGCAGGTCGCCAATGCCAAGCCGCCGCGCAAGCGGAACCAGACGCTGCTCCATTTCCTCCGGCTTCCTGCCCGCGAGAACAAGCGGCAGATAGATGTTGTCGCGCAGCGAAAAGGTGTCGAGCAGGTTGAAATCCTGAAACACAAAGCCCAGGTTATCGCGCCGGAAGGCGGCGATTTCGCGCTCCGGGATCTCGGAGAAGCTGCGGCCGCCGAGCAGCACCTCTCCGCCGGTCGGCTTGTCGAGCGCCGCCAGGATGTTGAGCAGGGTCGTTTTACCGCTGCCCGATTCGCCCATGATCGCCACGTATTCGCCCTTTTCCACCGAAAAGCTCACATGGTGCAGCGCGATCACCTGCGCGCCGCCGAACCGGGGGGTGTAGATTTTTTTGAGGTTGCGTACCTCGAGAATCGCCATTGATAAGCACTCCTTTTGTTGTCGTCTGTGCTTATTATAGGCCGTTTTCGCCCGGCGTTCCATCGGCCGGGCTTACATTTTGCCCGCGTCCCTTACAATTTTGTAAGGAAGCGCTCACTCATGCCGGGTATGCGCCGAAGCCAGATCAATCCGCACGCAGGTGCCTCGCCCGGGCTCGGACTGCACGTCGATGCCGTGGCCAAGCTTTTGCAGGATACGGCGGCACAAATACAGGCCAATGCCGGTGGATTTCCGGTCGCTGCGTCCGTTATAGCCCGTAAAACCCTTTTCAAAAATGCGCGGAAGATCCTCGGGCGCAATGCCGATGCCGGTGTCCGCAACGACGAGCGCGGCCTCGCCCTCCAGCGAGATGGTCACCGTGCCGGTCGGCGTATATTTAAGCGCATTGGACAGCAGCTGCTCGATGACAAAGCACAGCCATTTCTCATCGGTCAGCACCGTGCACGAAAGCGGCGCATAGTCCAGCGCCACGCGGCTGCGGATGAATAGGGGCGCGTATTTGCGCACCGCCCTGCGCACGATGGAATCCAGATCATAGCGCGCAAACACAAAGTCGGTCGATTCACTTTCCAGACGCAGGTATTGGAGCACCATGTCCGCATACTGCTCAATCTTGAACAGTTCGGCAGCCAGTTCCCGGTTTTGCGGATGATCCCCGCTCTGCAGCAGCAGGCGCATGGCCGCAATCGGGGTCTTGATCTGGTGCGCCCACAGGGTATAGTAATCCACCATGTCTATGCGCGACTGCCCGGCCTGTGCATCCAAGCCGGTATATGCTTCGTGCAGCGTGCGGACCGCGGTTTGGTAGTCGCGCTCAAGGGCGTCCGCGCTCTTTGGCAGGCCGTCAATGCTGTGCGGCAGCTGGGCAAGCACCTGCCGCAGTTTGCCACGCCGCCGCGCGGCGCGCACTGCATTCAAAATGGCCGCGCATCCGGCCAGCACGGCGCACAGCAGCAGCGCATACCGCACCGCGTCTGCGGGCGCGCCGGCCAGCGTCAGCACCACCGCGAAAATCACCGCGAACGCGGCCAGCAGCCCAAACAGCAGGGCGTCCCTTCGCAGATATCCCATCTCACCCTCCGATCTGATAGCCCACGCCTTTTTTGGTCGCGATAAAGTCCGCAAGGCCAAGCCCGGCGAGCTTTTTGCGCAGGCGGTTGATATTGACCGTGAGCGTGTTTTCGTCCACAAAGCAGTCCCCTTCCCACAGGCGCAGCATGATGGCGTCCCGCGCCACCACCCGGCCGCGCTGCTCCATCAGCAGCTGCAAAATGCGGAATTCATTGCGCGTGAGCGCGGCCGTCTGTCCGGAAAACGTGACTGTCATATCCGTGAGGTTCAGCACCGCGCCGCGGTGCTCCATCAGGCTGCCCGCGTCGGTAAAATCATAGGTGCGGCGCAGCAGGGCGCGCACCTTCGCGACCAGCACCGGCAGGTCAAAAGGCTTTGCGATGAAATCGTCCGCGCCCATATCCATCGCCATGACGATGTTCATATTATCGCCCGCTGAGGACAGGAACACAATCGGCGCCTTGGACACCCGCCGGATCTCCTGACACCAGTAATAGCCGTTAAAAAACGGCAGCGCGATGTCCAGCAGCACCAGCTGGGGCGCAAACGCGGTAAACTCGGCCAGCACGGCTGAAAAATCGGACGCCGCCCGGGCATCCATGCCCCATTTGTTCAGCTCGGCCGCCACCGTACCCGCAATGACCGGATCATCCTCCACAATGAGCACCTTGTACATCCTTCGCCCTCCTTTGAAGCTATGGTACCGCATTTCTGCGCTTTGCGCAAGAAAAAAGAGCGGGCGGCTGCCCGCCCCTTGCGCGTTCCGGAACGGGCTGTGACAAAAACCCATATCCAGACAGGATACGGGTTTTTTGCGTTTCAGATCCGGTTTTTCCGGGCAAACTGAGGGCGGCCAGCCTCGCCCATCCAGCCCATGGCGCGGGAGATCTGGTCGCGGGCTTCCATCAAATGCGGCTGCAGCCCTGCAAGATAACTGTCGCTCATGCGGATGAGTGGGGCGCTGATCGAAAGCGCGCCGCAGACTTTTCCCGAATAATCGTAGATTGCGGCCGCAATGCAGCGCACGCCCAGCTCGTTTTCCTCGTTATCAAACGCGCAGCCGCGGCGGCGGATCGCATCCAGCACATCCTGAAGCCGTTCGCGCGTGACGATGGTATGCTCGGTGTAAGCATGGATATCGCTCTGCGCCCAGATTTCGTCCACTTCTTCGTCGGCCATGCTCGCGAGAATCGCCTTGCCCACGCCCGTGCAGTACATGGGCCGCCGCATGCCGATGCGCGAAAACATACGGATTGCGCCCGCCTCGGCTTCTACCTTGTGCACATAGACAATGTCGCTCCCCTCCGGCACGACCAGGTGCACGGTCTCGCCCACCTCGTCGCGCAGATGCTCCATCGGCGCGCGCGCCACCTGCACCAGGTCAAGGTTTTCCACAACCTGCCCGCTGAGCGCATACAGGCGCGTGGTCATGCGGTAACGGCCTGTGTCCTCGTCTTTGCGCACATAGCCGCGGCTGGCCATGGCCGCAAGCATGCGGTGCACGGTGCTTTTGTGCAAGCCGGTCAGTTCGGTGAGCGTGTGGATGGGCAGGCCGTCGCGCGCCGCGCACAGGCGCTCCATAATGTCAAACGCACGGTCGAGCGACTGCACCGGGGATGATTTTTCTGCCATTTCCTCTCCTCCGTTTTATATTATAAAACTATGTTTTAATTTTAATCGTTTTTCATAAAAATCACAAGCGAAATTTGGCAAATGCTGCACGAAAATTATCTTGTAATTTTGTGCGGAGTGGCTATAATTAAAAGCAGAAAAGCAAAATACAAAACAACGTTTCATTATTCAAAACATTCAAGGAGGGCATTTCCAATGAATTCCATTTCCAAGCGTATCTCGGAAATCGGCGTTGTACCGGTTATCAAGCTGAGCCACCCGGAGCGCGACGCGGCGCCGCTGGCCAAGGCGCTCACCGCGGGCGGCGTTCCGGTCGCTGAGGTCACCTTCCGCGCAGCGGGCGCGGACATCGCCATCCGCGCCATGAAGGAGACCTGCCCGGACATGATTGTCGGCGCGGGCACCGTGCTCACCACCGCGCAGATTGACAAGGCCCTGGAAGCCGGCGCGCAATTTATTGTCACCCCGGGTTTTGACCCCGAGCTTGTCGCTTATTGCCAGAAGAAAAACGTCCCGGTCTTCCCGGGCTGCACCACCCCGACCGATTACCATGCCGCGCTGAAGTTTGGTCTCGAAGTGCTGAAGTTCTTCCCGGCCGAGCAGTCGGGCGGCCTTGCCAAGATCAAGGCCATGAACGCGCCGTTTCCGATGATCAAAGTCATGCCGACGGGCGGCATCTCCCTGAAAAACCTGAAGGAGTACCTCGCGAGCCCGGTCATCGCAGCATGCGGCGGCTCCTACATGGTCACTGCGTCCCTCATTGAGGGCCAGAAGTGGGACGAAATCATCAGCCTGTGCAAGCAGTCGGTGGCCATCGTGAAGGAGGCGCGCGGTGTCTGAGTATTCGCTCGCGCATATCGGCGTCAACGCCGCCCATGAGGAGGAGGCCCGCAAAGCCGCCGGTCTGTTTGCCGCCCTGTTTGGCTTTGCCGTCAAGGAAGGCAGCAGCTCGGTCTTCTCCGGCCCGATTGAGCTGATGAAATCCCCCTATAAGGGCAAAAACGGCCACATCGCCATCGGCACGCCCGATGTGGCGGCCGCCAAAGCAGAACTCGAAGCCCGTGGCTTTGCCTTTGACCCGGAAACCGCAAAATATAAGGCGGACGGCGCCCTGAACGCCATTTACCTGACCGAAGAAATCTGCGGCTTTGCCGTCCATCTGGTCGGGAAGCAGTCTTAACATGGGAGGAAATTTGATGAAAATCGTAACTTTCGGCGAGCTGATGGTACGCCTTCAGCCATATCACTATGAGCGCTTCGTACAGGCCGACCATCTGGAATTCAGCTTTGGCGGCGGCGAAGCCAACGTCGCGGTCTCGCTGGCAAACTACGGCATGGACGCGGCGTTTGTCACCAAGCTGCCCGCGCACGCCATCGGCCAGGCAGCGGTCAATTCCCTGCGCCGCTACGGCGTAGACACCACGAAAATTACCCGCGGCGGCGACCGTGTGGGCATCTATTATAATGAAAAAGGCGCTTCCCAGCGCGGCTCGGTCTGCATTTATGACCGCGCGCATTCCGCGATTCAGGAGGCTTCCACCGCGGACTTCGACTGGGACGCCATCTTTGAGGGCGTGGACTGGTTCCACTTCACCGGCATCACCCCGGCGCTCGGCGCAAACGTCGTTGACATCTGCCGCGAAGCCTGCAAGGCCGCCAAGGCGCACGGCGTGAAGATCTCCTGCGACCTGAACTATCGCGGCAAGCTGTGGACCCGCGACGAAGCGCGCGCCGCGATGACCGACCTGTGCCAGTATGTGGACGTGTGCATCTCCAACGAGGAAGACGCGAAGGACGTCTTCGGCATCGAGGCCGAGGCGACCGATATTTATGCGGGCGAGATCAACCGCGAGGGCTATAAATCGGTTGCAAAGCAGCTGGCGGATCGATTTGGTTTCGAAAAGGTTGCCATTACCCTGCGTGAGTCCCATTCTGCGTTTGACAACGGCTGGAGCGCCATGCTCTATGACGTGGCTTCCGGCGAATACTGCTTTTCCAAGAAATACGATCTGCATATCATCGACCGCGTCGGCGGCGGCGACTCCTTCGGCGGCGGCCTGATCTACTCCCTGCTCTCCGGCAAGACCACCCAGCAGGCGGTCGAGTTTGCGGTCGCGGCGTCCGCGCTCAAACACTCCATTGAGGGCGATTACAATATGGTCACAGTTGCCGAGGTCGAGAAACTGGCCGGCGGCGACGGCTCGGGCCGCATCCAGCGCTAACGGCATGAAAAGCGCGGGCAGCAGACGCCCTTTTTCACAAGCCCATCTTTTTGGGGAATCCATCTCCTGATCTCCTAATTTCCAATCCGGCTTCCCGCCGGACAAAAAAGAACGCCGTCCGCGGACGGCGTTCTTTTGCTTCCAATCACGATCCCCCAAAGAAATACAGGATCAGCCCATAGATCACGCTGGCCGAGATGCCGTACACAAGCACCGGCCCGGCAATGGTAAACAGCTTGGCTCCAAGGCCGAGCACAAGACCCTCCGACTTAAACTCCATGGCCGGGGACACGATCGCGTTGGCAAAGCCGGTGATGGGCACAATGGTGCCTGCGCCTGCGTGCTTGGCCAGCTTGTCATACAGGTGCAGGCCGGTCAGCAGCGCGCCCAAGAACACCATGGTAATCGCGGTTGCGCCCGCTGCGCCCTCGGTATCCATGCCGCGTCCTTTGTAAAAGGTCGAGACCGCCTCGCCGACCACGCAGATCAGGCCGCCGATCACGCCCGCCCACAGCATATCGCGCCCCAGCGGGGAATTCGGCGACTCTTTTTGCAGCATATGCTGGTATTCGGTCTGGTTGAGCTTCATAAGCCTCCCTCCCTTCCTTTTGTTTTCTATGGTAAACGCCGCATGCGGCGGTTACGTCCAGTTTCCCCGGAACGCAACCGCTTTATGCGCAAAATCTGGCATTGTAAAATTAGTGAAAATTGGTTCTATTAAAATGCCAGATTCCATTGTATAGTAATATCATTCAAAAAACAAACCGTTTGAGGGGGTACTAAAAATGAACGAAAAAAAGAAAATCTCTATTTACGACGTGGTTGCCGTTGCAATTATGGCCGCAGTTGTTTTTGTGGTCACGATGTTCCTGTCCATCCGCATCCCGACCCCAACCGGCACAACCATGATCAAGCTGGCAAACGCTTTCATCCTGATGGCGGGCATTCTGCTCGGCGGCTGGCGCGGCGGGTTGGCGTCCGGATTTGGCTCCATGTTCTTTGACCTGATGACGCCCGAGTATGTGCCCGAAGCATGGATCACCTTCCTGCGCTTTTTCCTGATGGCGTATATCTGCGGCGCGATCGCCCATGCGGGCGGCGCGGCCGGCCGCAGAAACGGCCGCAACCTGGCGGCCAGTATTGTTGCGGCGCTGTTTTCCAGTGTGTTCTACACAGCCAAGAACGTGATTGTTCTGATGGCTGCGGGCAGTGCGTTCGGCCCCGCGTTTGTGGCGAACATCCCCAAGCTGGCGGCCTCGCTGCCAAATGTGGTCATTGCCGTCGCCGTCACAGCGGTGCTCACGCCCGTCCTGCGCCACGCGCTCGCGGCAACCAATTTTTATCGCCAGATCGGCATGCAGCCGTGAGAAAAACCCGGAATGAAGCTTCATTCCGGGTTTTTTTGCAGGATGGTTTCCAGTTCCGCGAGGCCGGACAGCGCGCGCTTCCCACGCTCGTCCAGCGCGCGGTAACGCACGAGCAGCGCCCGCTCGTCGGGGGCGAGCGGCTCGGCGTCCGGGCAATCCGTGCGGCCGAGCAGGTAATCGACGGTGACGCGATAGTATGCCGCCAGCGTGTCCAAAGCAGCCAGCCCCGGCTGGCGCTTGCCGGATTCGTACATGGAATAGGCTTCTCGACTGACGCCGAGCAGCCGCGCCAGCTCGGTCTGGGTTGCGCCCGCTTGAAGGCGCAGCTCCTTGAGTCGTAAAGAAACAGCCATGGATATCCCTCCTTTGGTTTTCTTTAGTGTAACACATCGTTACCATAAACGGAAACGGATTTCACGAATTCTGCTGCAAAATATTTTGAAATTGTTGTATATTTCGCCGCTATCCGCAATCGCATGCCTGTGTTATATTGAAATACACAAGGGAGATGATCTTAATGAAACGTTCTGTGGTCGGTATTGTCTTGTTTTCCGGCATGATGTTCTTTCTGTCCATGATCGTGCTGGGCACAATCCTCAGCGGCAGCGTGGAGCCGTATCTGCTGCGCGCCATCGTTCTGTTTGCCCTCCTGTTCGCCGCCGTCGGTCTGTTCATCGCCCTGCGGGACAGCGAAAAATAATTTCACGCTTTCGCTTGACAAAGCGCCGGCGGGCGCATATAATGACACCATAGACAAACCGTTGACGAAGACGAGTAGCCCGGAAACTGACCGCAAAGAGAGCCGCAGGCGGTGTGATTGCGGCGGGTGCAGGCCGGTGTGAATGGACTTCCGAGGGCAAGGCGAAAGGGGATTCCCCCGAGTATCCGCGCCGGGTTCCCCTCCCGTTACCAGAGGGGCGCGCATCCATGCTGTGCGCGGCCAAAGAGGGCGCTTTCGCGCCAATCCGGGTGGTACCGCAGAAGAATACCGCTTCTGTCCCAGAATATGGGGCGGAAGCGTTTTTTATTGAGAAATAACAGCGATCTACGAAAGGAAGCGATTTTCATGCCAAAAATCCCGCACAGACTGTATTTGACCGAAGACCAGATGCCGCGCCAGTGGTACAACCTGCGCGCCGATATGCCCGAACAGCCCGACCCCATGCGCAATCCGGCCACCGGCCAGCCGCTGGAAGAAAAAGATTTGTACCCGATCTTCTGCGAAAAGCTTGCGCACCAGGAAATGGACGGCGAAACCCGCTACGTTGATATCCCGGAGCCTATTCTGGAAGAGTACATGATCTACCGCCCGTCGCCGCTGATCCGCGCGTATAATCTGGAAAAGGCGCTCGATACCCCGGCAAAGATCTACTATAAGTTTGAAGGCAACAACACTTCGGGCAGCCACAAGCTCAACTCCGCCATTGCGCAGGCGTATTATGCCAAGGAACAGGGGCTCAAATGCCTGACCACCGAGACCGGCGCCGGCCAGTGGGGCACCGCGCTCGCCGAAGCGTGCTCGTATTACGGCCTTGGGCTGGAGGTCTTCCAAGTCAAATGTTCCTATGAACAAAAGCCCTTCCGCAAGGCGATTATGCAGGTATTCGACGCAAATGTGACCCCCTCCCCGTCCATGACGACCGTGGCCGGCCGCAAAATCCTGGCCGCCGACCCGGATTCCACCGGTTCGCTCGGCTGTGCGATTTCCGAAGCCGTTGAAAAAGCGGTTACGACCGATTCGTGCCGCTATGTGCTCGGTTCCGTGCTCAACCAGGTGCTGCTGCACCAGTCCATCATTGGCCTGGAATCCAAAACCGCAATGGAAATCCTGGGCGAATACCCAGATCTTGTCATCGGCTGCGCAGGCGGTGGCTCCAACCTCGGCGGCCTGATTGCGCCGTTTATGCAGGATAAGCTGACCGGCAAGGCAAACCCGCGCATTCTCGCGGTCGAGCCTGCATCCTGCCCATCGCTGACGCGCGGCAAATATGCCTACGACTTCTGCGACACCGGCAAAGTGACCCCGCTCGCCAAGATGTACACCCTCGGCTCGGGCTTTATCCCGGCCCCCAACCATGCGGGCGGCCTGCGCTATCACGGCATGAGCCCCATCCTGTCCAAGCTGTACCACGACGGCTATATGGAGGCCACTTCGGTGCGCCAGACCGATGTTTTCGATGCAGCGGTATACTTCGCGCAGAAGGAAACCATCCTGCCCGCGCCCGAATCCGCGCACGCCATCCGCGTGGCGATCGACGAGGCCGTCAAGTGCCGGGAATCGGGCGAGGCAAAAACCATTCTGTTCGGCCTGACCGGCACCGGCTATTTCGATATGACCGCCTACACCGCATACCGCGAAAAGACCATGCAGAACTATATCCCCTCGGATGAGGAGCTGGAAATCGGTTTCGCGACCCTGCCCAAAATTCCGGGCGTACAGGAATAACGTGCAAAAGCCTGAAACTAAGTGGTTTCAGGCTTTTTCTTGCACATCCGCACATTTTCTGCTATGATAAAGAAAAAAGGGGAGCATGGCATGAGCGAGTATCTGCACAAAGTCCAATACTACGAAACCGACAAAATGGGCGTGACCCACCATTCCAACTACATCCGCTGGATGGAGGAAGCGCGCGTGGCCTTTCTCGACGAAATCGGCTGGAATTATGCAAAGCTCGAAAGCATAGGCATTTCCTCCCCGGTCATCGGCGTGCAGGGCGATTACAAAAATACCACCACCTTCAACGACGAGGTGCGCACCACAGTCTCGGTACGCGAATACAGCGGCGTCAAGCTGGTCATTGGTTACGAAATGGCCTGCGGCGGCAAACCGGTTTTCTGCGGCGCGTCGAGCCACTGCTTTTTGGGCCGGGACGGCAAAATTCTGCGTTTGCAGCGGCATTGCCCGGAACTGCACCGGGTTTTGGACAAGCTTGCAAATGCATAAAGCATCCCCCTGGAATTGCGTTCCGGGGGGATGCTTTATGCCACGCCGTGCGCTGTTTTTCGCGCCGTCGGCCGGTCTTCTTCCTTCTGAGGAGGCTCCGCCGGGTCGCTATCCCGTGCGGGATGATAGGTGCGAACCAGCCGCTGGATCACGCTGCGGATATGCGGACTGTTGTCCGCGCTGGCCTGTCGCAGCTCGTCCAGCGCATCCATCAGCCGGGTCTCGTCAAAATCGTTGAAATGGCCGATGAAAATCAGCTCGTTTGGGGTCTTGTCCAGCCCTTCGTCCTGCATGAGGAGTTCTTCATACAGCTTTTCGCCCGGACGCAGCCCGGTATACACAATCGGGATATCCACATCCGGCTCCAGCCCGGACAGGCGGATCATATTGCGCGCAAGGTCGTCAATGCGCACCGGGTCGCCCATGTCGAGCACAAACACCTCGCCGCCCTGCGCATAGGCACAGGCCTGCAAAACCAGCGATACCGCCTCGGTAATGGTCATAAAATACCGGATAATCTCCTTGTGCGTCACCGTCACCGGGCCGCCCCGCGCAATCTGCCGTTTGAACAGTGGGATAACGCTGCCGTTCGAGCCGAGCACGTTGCCGAACCGCACAGCGGTGAACCGGGTTTTCGAATGCTGGCCCAGCACCTGCACGACCATTTCGCAGACGCGCTTGGAGGCGCCCATGACGTTCGTGGGATTGACCGCCTTATCGGTCGAAATGAGCACAAAGATTTCCGCGCCATAGCGGTCCGCGGCACGGGCGGTGTTCCAGGTGCCGAATACGTTGTTTTTTACGGCCTCATTCGGGCTGTCTTCCATCAGCGGCACATGTTTGTGCGCGGCCGCATGGCAGACAATCGCGGGACGGTAAGTGCAAAACAGCTGGTCGACCCGTGCCTCATCGCGCACCGAGCCGATGAGCACCACAAGCTCCAGCTCAGGATGCCGATGGCGCAGCTCCTGCTGGATTTCATAGGCGTTGTTCTCATAGATATCAAAGATGACCAGCCGCCCCGGGTGATGGCCGGCAATCTGGCGGCACAGCTCGCTGCCGATCGAACCGCCCCCGCCTGTGACGAGCACGGTCTTCCCCGCAATGGCGCGGCCAATCTGGCTGAGATCCACCTGCACACAGTCGCGGCCGAGCAGGTCTTCCACCGCCACATTGCGGAGCCGGTCCACGCGCACCTGCCCGCTTGCCAGCTGATACAGGCCGGGCATGGTGCGGATGCGGCACCGGGTCTGCTGGCACAGCTCTACAATCGCGCGCTTTTCGCGCGCCGGGGCGGATGGCAGCGCAAGGATAATGTCCTCGATCCCGTATTCCGCCGCGCAGCGCACAATCTCTTCCCGGCCGCCGACGATGCGGACCCCGAGCAGAAAGGTGCCGTGCTTGCCCGGGTCATCGTCGATGATGCAGACGACCTTATTGCCGCTGTGCGTGCTGCGCTGCAATTCGCGCAGCACAAGCGCACCGCCCGCGCCGCCGCCGATGAGCATGGTTTTCCGGCGCGCGTCCCCCGGACGGTTGCGGTAACGCCGCAGCATGCGGTAGGTATACCGCACCGCGGCCAGGCCAAGCATCAGATACATCCCATTCAGCACCGGCGTGCTGCGCGGCAGATACACCCTCATCCCGCGGCAGATGAGCCAGCCGGCCAGATTGGCCAGCATGGCCGCCGCCACGATATTTTGCAGTTCTTCAATGCTTGCAAACTCCCACAGGCTGCGGTACAGCCGCAGCAGCCCAAACAGGAGCAGCGCCACCATGGTATAGTACGGCGCAATGTGGAAATATTGCTCGACAAACCCGGATTCCGCCACCGCGGATAGATCAAACTCAAACCGGGTCAGCAGCGCCCCGAGCACTGCGGCATTCACCAGCAGCACGTCCAGCAGAAGCAGCGCAGCCACACGCGCCCGCCGGATGTGATCAATCCTCTTCATCGGTTATCCCCCTTTCTGCGGTATCAGTCCCGGGATTCTTCTTCCTCCCTGCGGGAATCGCGTCCATATGCATAGCCGTAATACCCATACGGGCCGCCCAGCATGCCGCGCTGCACGCAGCCGAGCACACAGCCGATGAGCGGCAGGCCGCCGCCCGTCAGCAGCTGCGCGCCTTCCAGGATGCGCTCGCGCGGCGCATAGTTCTGCCGGATCACAAGCAGCGCACAATCGGCCAGCTCGGCTGCCTCGGCTGCGTCCGACAGCATGGAACACGGAGGGGTGTCCAGGATAATGTAATCAAACCTCTTGCGCGCCAAACGGAGGAACTCACCGGCCTTGGGGCGCGCCAGCAGTTCGGCCGCGTTTGCTGCCGGCTTGCCGCCGAATACCACGCTCAGGTTTGCCGTGTCCGCCTCGTAAACAATGTCCTGCATCGTCGCCGCGCCGTCCAGATAGGCGGCGAGGCCGCAGGGATTCTCCCGGCCGAGGGCGCCGGCGACCGAAGGGTTGCGCAGGTCGCAGTCCACGAGCAGGGTACGCAGCCCCTTCTGCGCGAGCGACAGCGCAAGATTGACCGCAAGCGTCGTCTTTCCCTCTCCCGGGATGGCGCTTGAGACGAGCAGCACCTGATGCCCCCGGCGGCGCATCTCCTTTTCCGCGCGGATACGCACCAGGCGCACCGATTCGAAAAAGCCAAATTTGTCGTTTTCCGCGGCCAGCATCGGGCAGGCGCTTCCTTTCCGGACACCTCGCACAAAGGGCAGCAGGCCCAGGCAGCGCAGGTTAATCACGCGCTTCAGCTCGTCTTCGTTGTGTACCGTGGTGCGGGTGGCCGCGAGAAGCGCCACCAGCGCCGCCCACAGCGCAGCGCCATACAGCGCGCCGCGTTTGGCCGCGCCCGCAAAGCCCCGGCCGCTCACCGGCGCGGACGGCACCCCGCTTTCGTCGAGCAGCGCCATTTTGGTCGGGCCCACCACAAACTCCGCAATATCCGGATACCGTTCCATGACCGCGTGCAGCACGTCGTAAGCAAACTGCGGGTCGCCCGAGGTGACCGACAGCGTAAAGATATTGGTGTTTTCCAGCACGCTTGCCGACACCGGCGGCATGACCTTGATGCCGAGGTCCTGCATCACAAGGTCGCTCAATGCGCCGCTTGTCAGGATATAGGGGAAGGTTTTGGCCATCTGCTCGGCGGCCGCGGCGTTGTAGGTACGCACATCCGATTGCAGGGGGTTGGCGACCGTCACGGTAAAGGACGCGGTCGCCTGATACTGCGGCCGGTAGGAGAACCACGCCCTGGCGCCCAGGATACCGCCAGCCAGCGCCGCCAGCACCAGCAGCAGCCACCACAGCCGCCGCGCGGTGCGCAGCAGGTCGCCCGCCAGGACGCTGAGGTCAATGCCGGTGTTTTCATTGTCCATGGGACGCGCCTCCCTTCCTGCCGGATTTCTTCTGCCCATAACCGTATGTCCCGTAACGGCCATAGCCGTACCCATAGCCATACCCGCCCCCGTCCGGCAGAAGGGCGGTCACCATATCGTTGAGCACGCAGCCGAGCAGCTCGCCCCGCGCGCCGCTCAGGGCTGCCACCGCGCCCTCGAGCATGCCGGCCGCTGCAACATTTTGCTGCACGACCAGCAGCGATGCATCGGCCAGTTCCATCAGGCATTCGGCGTCCGGCACCGCCGTCATCGGCGGGGTGTCGAGCACGACATAATCGAACTGGGCGCGCGCGTCCGCAAGCATGCGCGCCATGCCTGCCGAACCGGCCACATCGGTCGAGCTGCGCACGCCCCAACGCTCGAGCAGCAGATAGAGGCCCGTATCCGGGTCGCGCTGCACCGCGTCCGCAAGCTTTGCGCTGCCTGTGGCCACGCCCATGACGCCCGTACCCTTCCACGGGTTTTCCAGGATTTTATAATCCGCCGGCTTGAGCAGGTCGCAATCCATCAGCAGCACGCGGCTGTGCTTGCGCGCAAGCGCCAGCGCAAGGTTGACCGCCACGGTCGATTTTCCCTCATTTTCGAGCGCGCTCGTCACCATCAGGACGCCCCCCGGCAGCTTTTGCTCAATCCGGCGGCACAGCTTGCGGATGCTTTCCACATACGGGAAGCTGGTCAGCGGGTTGGTAATCAAAATGCTCGTCTTGTGGCGCTTGCGCCACGCGGCGAGGGTCTTATACTTGCGCTCATGCCGGATTTCGCCCAGCACGCGGCAGCCAAGCTTTTTCTCGGCCTCCTTTTTGCTGCGCACCGTGTCCTTCATCGCGGACAGCACGCCGAGCAACACGCACACAGCGGCCGCCGCCAGCGCGCCCGCCTTTTTCATCACCGAAAACGACGCTTTGGGGTTGGAGGGCGCGCCCGGCACGCGCGGCTCCTGCAAGACCTCGAGGATGGTGTCCCCGAGCACCTGATCGGATACGATGTGATGGTTTTCAATGATGGCCCTTGTGGCGAGGAACACCGTGCGCGGATCGTCGTCCGTGACCTTGAGGGTCAGAAGGTTGGTCTCCTGGACCGCCTCCGCTGCGATCGTGCCGTGAAAGGCATCCAGCCCGACCGCCTCGGTGACTGTCCGCCGCAGGATGGAACTGTTCAGCACCTCGGAAAATACGGCCGCGAGGTTGGTGGCCGCGGACAGGTTCTGGTACACGGTGGTCGAGCTGCCCCGCACGGACACCACAAAGGTGGTTGTGGTGGTATACTGCGGCGTATACCGCAGGTCGCTTGCCACATAGCCCGCCATGCCCGCGAACAGGGCGGCCATGACAATCAGATACCAGCGCCTGAGCACATCCCGGATAACCGGGGCCGGATCAAAGGAGAGCAGCCCGGGCTGCCCCGCCGGATTATCTTTCTGCATGCCCATCCCCTCCTTACTGCCCGACGACAACGATCAGGCGCGTGTGCCCGGTGTATGCGCCGCGCGTGACCGTATAGCCCACGCTGTATACGCCCGGTACGGCCGTGTCCACGTCCGATGTAATTTCGATATCCGCGCCTTCCCATGCGCCGTCCGCGAGGCTCATTTCGCCCTGCCCGGACTTGAGCGCCCGGAGGTACGGCCAGCTTTCAAAAGCTGCGCCCTGCTTCACGTACACGAGGTACTCGCTCAGCAGCGCTTCGGCGTTATATTTCCCCGGCTCGCACACCTCGACCGGCAGGGTCAGCCGCGCGGTATCGCCCATGCTGTTGGTGACGCGGAACTCGACCGCGTGCATCCCCGCTTCGGTGACCGCGCCCTCCTTGTCCGCGAGCGTGGCCTTGACCCGCCCGGTCAGGTCGCCGTCGATCACGTCCGTGGCGCGGATGCGCGCAAACACGTCCACGCCCCGGCCGCTCGTATACACCAGCGGCCCGGACAGCGTAAACACCGGGCTGTGGTAATCGGGATATACCACCGTGCGCCGCACGCGGGCCACATTGCCCGCCTGGTCAAAGGCTGCGTAGATCGCGGTCGCCTTGCGGTCGCCCGACAGGCCGGTGACACCCTCCAGCACCACGCCTGCGGTCACGTCGCCGTCGTGCCCGTCGGTTGCGGTCACGCCCGCGAGCATCTCCTCCTCCCCCGCGCCGACCGAAACCGTAAGCTCGCCCTCCGGGAAGGAAATCACAGGCGCGGCGTGGTCGCCCATGTGCCGCGATACGGCGAGATACCCGGCAAACACCGCGCAGCACGCTGCGGTGAAGGCAACCAGCAGCCGTTTCCCTTTCTTTTTCACACGCATCCTCCTTTATCAAAACCAGCCGGGACGGGCTCCTGATCCGCAAGGATGCGCCGGGGGTTGTCCTCCAGCAGCAGCCGCGCGGTCCCGGCGGAATATTCTTCACAGATGAGCTCCCACGCATCGCGCAGCCACGGCGTGCGCGTGGCCGGCGAGTGCGCGTCGCTCGCCACCACGGAAACCTGGCCGCGGCGCAGCATTCCATGCGCCAGCGCCTCGGACGCGCGGCCAAACCGGCCGAACAGGCTGCCGCGGTTCACTTGCAGCAGGCAGCCCAGTTCCAGCCAACGGTCCAGAAGCGCGGGGTCTTCCTGCGCATAACGGTAGCGCTCCGGGTGCGCGACCACCGGTCGGTAACCGAGCGCGGCCACCCGCCGCAGGATATCGGTCGCCTGCGCGGCGTAGCCCTCAAACGGGAACTCGATCAGCGGATAGCGCGAGCCGTTCAGGGTCATCAGACGGCCCTGCCGCAGCAGCGCGGGCGTATCCGGCGTGCCGAAAATCTCCATGCCGGTGTACAGGCTGACCGCTGCGCCCGCCCAGCGCAGCGCGGAAATAAAATCCTCAACCTTCTGCCGCAGCTCCGGCCCCCAATGGTTTTCAAAATACCCGGGCATGTTGCTGTGCGGGGTGACGGTGATCGCGGACACACCGCTTTCGGCGGCAATCTCGACCATGGCGAGCGCGGCCTGGAGGTCGGGCGCGCCGTCGTCCACCCCGGGCAGGATGTGCGTATGCAGGTCGATCATGCGTCCACAAGCGCGCCGATGCCGCGCAGCTGCCCCAGGAATTCCTCCACATCCGCGGCTGCGGCGCCCACGTCCACGTCGTACTCGGCGGTGATCCGGTCCACCAACGCTGCGGCCGTGCAGCCGTCCGCCAGCGCTTCAAAAATGAATTTGCCCAGCTCGTTTAGGGTAAACAGGCCGTGAAATTTTACAGCCGCCGCGCCGGCCGGCACGAGGATATACTCGCCCGCGATCTCGCGCAGGATAAAATCGTTCGAAATTTTCATATTTTCCTCCCAAAAATGCGATGCAGCGCGCGATAAACGCGCAGCAGGACAGGGCGCATCGGGATGACGCGCACCCAGAATTTTTCAAAGAATGCCCACCAGAAGCAGCCGGGCTGCTGCATGCGGCCCTTGCGCCGCGCCGCGCGCACGACCGCGAAAATCTGATCCCGCGTCACGCCGTGCTCCACAACCGTCTGCGCGTCCCCGGCCAGGTCAAACGCGCCGTCCCGCACGCCGCAGATGCGGTGCAGGATATATGCGCCGTTTTTGCGCTGATAGAGCACCATGTCGCCCCGGCGGAGCGGCCGGTCCACTTTGGATAAGTACACCGTATCGCGCCCGTGCGCCAGAAAGGGCGACATGCTGTTCCCGCTGACGACGAGCGGCGCCAGCTCCACCTGCTCCACGAGCGTCCGGTATTCCTCGAGCAGCGCGGCGGCGTCCACAATCCTGCGTCCGTTTCCGCCCGTCAGCATGCCTCCACCCGGCCGTTCTGCACCCGGTAGCCGCGCGTGCAGAACCGGCGGCTTCCCGGCCGGTGGGTAACGAGGATGCAGGTGCGCACCCAGCCGCCTTCCATCAGGTTGCGCAGCATGCGTTCCTCGGTATCCTCATCCAGCGCCGAGGTCGCTTCATCGAGCAGCAGGATGGGCGCGCCGCGCAGCAGGGCGCGCGCCACGGCGATGCGCTGCGCCTGCCCTTCCGACAGGCCCTTGCCGCGCCCGCCGACAACGTATTGCAGGCCGCCGGGCAGTTCCTTCACAAAATCATACGCGCACGCAGCCCGCAATACGGTTTCCAGCTCAGCGTCGGTCGCGTCCGGCCTGGTCAGGCGCAGATTGTCGGCAATCGTGCCCGCAAAGATGCTGTTGCCCTGCGGCACATAGCCAAACGCGCCGCGCGTGGCCGCGGAAACCGGATAACGCCGGCCGCTCTCCCCGGTCAGCGCAGCCTCGCCCTGAGACGGGCGCACCAGCCCCAAAAGGATGCGCAGCAGCGTGGTTTTTCCCTCGCCGGAGGGGCCGGTCAGGGCGATGAGGTCGCCCGGGCGGGCGGACATGTTCACGTCCCGCAGCACCGTGTCCCCGCCGTGATAGGCAAAGCGGACGCCTGTGAGGTCGAGCGAAAATGCGCCCTCGCGCAGGAAACCGTCTGTGGGCGCCGCGTCCTCGGCAGGCAGTTCGACCACCGCCATGACGCGCCCGGCGGAAGTTGAAATGGAAATCGCCGTGGGCGCGAGGCCGATCAACGTCGAGAACGCCGCGCCGAGCGAGGAAGCCAGCTGCAAAAACATGGTCATGGAGCCGTAGCTGATCGCGCCCGCCCACAGGCGGTACACACCCCAGCCGAAGCAGCCCGCGGACACTGCCAGCCCCATCAGGGACATGAGCGCCGTGGTTTTGACCGAAAACCGATTATACTGTAAGTACGAGCCGCGGTAGGTGTGCAGCAGGCCGTCCATCTTCCGATCGAACAGGCCGGAGATGCCGAACGCCTTGATGCTTGTGATGTTCTGAAAAGAATCCTCGTGAAACGACATTAAATCGCTGTAAATCCCCTTCATTTCGCGGTTATACGCCCGCATACGGCGGATCAGGACGCGCGACGCGAGCACCGACACTGGCACGCCCAGCAGTGCGATCGCCGCCATGGTTGGATCGTAGTAGGCGATGATGCCAAACGCGCCGATAAACTGCACGCTGCTCGAAATCAGGCTCGGGATGAAGCTGGTCACGCCGCTCGCCACCGCGCCCGCGTCCGTGTTCAGGCGGCTCAGCAGATCGCCGCTTCGGAAGCGCTCGACCGATTCCCAATCGGTCGCCAGGATGCGGCGATACACCTCGGCCTGCATCTCATTCTGCACGCGGATATTAATCACCGCGCCCACCCGGCTGGAAATGCTTCGCATCGCGATATTCCCAAGCTGCATGCCCACCATCAGCGACGCCGCCAGCCCGATCGCGCCCGATTGGTAGCCGGTGACCGCGTCGATCAGGTGCTTGGAGGCCACGCTGCTGCCGAGGCTCATCAGGATGCCGAGCACGCCGAGCAGGATGTGGATGGCAACCGTCGCCCGGTAGCGGCGGATATACTGCCACAGCCACCGGAGCTCGCCTGCAAACTCCTGCAAAAAGCCGTCATCGATTTTTCTTTTTACCCTTTGGAAGAATTCCATATTTCCTCATCATTTCGGTCCGTTTTTTGCCGAGCGCCACACTTTCGCGCAGCGAACTGCCCTCCCGCCGGCCATGCAGCAGCTCCAGCCCATACCGGCCGAACCGGTGCAGCCAGACTGCGGGCAGCAGCGCCGGGGCGCGCTTGAGGAGCGGGTAACGGCCGTGCAGCTCCTGCGCGGGCGGAAACGCGGTGCGCAGCAGCGCGCCCTTTCCGCTCCCCTGTTCGGCGGCGCGCAGTACCGTGCCCGCGCTGTGGCGGCGGGACAGGGTACTCTGTCCGTAAATACCCGCCTCCAAAATGTCCGCGAGCATGTCCTCCGTGTCTTCGGCAGCGCAAAGCGGCCAGCCGCTTTCCGCCGGGTCAAACCCCAGGGTTTGCTGCCCAATGGCAAAAACCTGGTCGAGAAACACGCGGCCGTCCACCCGCTCCAGCCAGCCGTACACGGCCTGCCGGTCGATTTCCCCCTTGTGCCGCTCGGCGTAGGTCACCACATCGCACAGCGTGCGGATGCCGAAGCCGCCCGCGATAAAGTGCTTGAGGGCGTGGCACACGAGGAACAGGAAGTGATACGTCGGGGGGAAGGCGCGCAGCAGGCCGCCCGCCGCCGGAGCAAATACCGTATTTTTCAGTTCTTCATGAAAACAGCCATTCAGAAGGCGATCCGCAGCGCGCCTGGTGGAAAACAGCGCGGTGTGCAGCTCCACGTGCAGGCCGGTGCGGCGGTCGAGCCAGTGGGTCACCGGGCCGTCCGGCAGCCCGCCAACGGGCTGCATCCCGTTTTCGCGGAACCGCTCCGCGCAGCGCTCGGCGTCGGCTTCGTCCACCAGCAGGTCTTCATCACCGGACAGGCGCAGGTCGGGACGGAGATACAGCTCGCGGCACAGCGCGCCCTTTACCACCGCATAGCGGACGCCCGCCTCTTCCAGCGGCTGCACGAGCGCCAGCAGGCGCTGGGTGCGCGCGGCTTGCCCGGCGGCTTGCAGCACGGTCTGCCGCCGCCATGCGGCCGCGAGCGCCGCGTCCCCGCCGCAGAACGCCGGATCCCGCCACAGCGTCTCGCATACGATGGGAGACAGCTTGTGCGCATCCGCAAGCCGCCGCAAGGCGGCCCAGTCCGCAAATCCGTTTTCCAGTTTTGCCGTCCTCGTGCCCAGCCGATAGGCCGCGAGGCAGGAGAGCAGCTGCCGCTCCACATCCCGCATATTTCCCTCAAATCCCAGCCGGGATTTCCCGGCGCGGTATATTACACTTTATTCTCTATCATAGTAGCACAGAAAGCCTGATTTTGTCAAATTAAGCAGCTTTTTTGCGCGCCAAAATTTGCGCCCGTCTCGCATCCAAACCACAGCAGTTTGCCCCGCTGCAAAAAAGCAGAGCGCCGCCGGTTTTGTCCGGCTGCGCTCCGCAGGGCTTTAAAAAGCCTGTCCGTCTTTCAGTTCTTTCCGGATGGCCTCCAAATAGGCGCGGGTTTTCTCACACATATAGGCCGGCACACCGGTGAACGAACCGGTTTCCGCAAAACAAAGCGCCGCGCACTGGTCGCAAGCATGCCGGATTTCGCAGACGCTGCACTGCGGCGGCACAAAAATCTGCTTCCGCGCCGCGCGGATCGCCTGCCACGCACCGTCAAAACCGAGCGTGTCGATCGCGGCCGAGGGCGTGGTCATCATCCCGCAGGGGCGCATCTGACCATCCCAGGTCACCCAGAATGTGCTGCTGCCCGCGCGGCAGCGGATGCGTTCGGCTGGCAGCCCCTGGCATTCTTTGTCCGGATCGGGCAGGTCTGTCCCGGCAAGCTGCTTTTCCCAACGCCCGCGCAAGACGTCCGGCGCAAACCGGGAACGGTCATAGGCGACCTGCGCGGCAGCCGCCTGCCCCGGAGTCATGCGCTCGGCGGCGCATGGGCCATTTTCGCATGCGCGCACGGGTGGGAACATATAGGTTGCCGCCTGCAAGGGCAGGCCATGTTCCCGCGCGAAGGCATACACCGCGTCTGCATCGGCCGCATTATAGGCAGTGATGCTGAAATTGAGCTTGACGGCCACGCCCGCGCGCTGGAGCGCAAGGATTGCATGCACCGCACGGTCATACGCCGACCGATCGCCGCACAGCGCGCCGTAGGTCTCGGGCGACGCGCCATAGAGCGTAACATTGACGCGCGCGGGCGGGTCGGCCGCCAGGAATGCAATCATTTCATCCCCAAGCAGGGTGCCGTTGGTGTTGATGCTGACCATCAGCCCCAGGCGGCGGCATCCGGTGTAGATTTCCCGGAAATCCGGCCGCAGGAACGGTTCTCCGCCGGTCAGCAGGAGCAGCAGCGTCCCCGCTTTCTGGCAGTCCCGTGCCAGCGCCAGCCACTCGTCCGCCGAACGCTCCCGCCGCAGCGCCGCGGCGTCGTTCGCGCGCTTGTGGATATAACACATCCGGCAGTCCAGATTGCAGCGCGCGGTCAGCTCAAACGTGCCGGACAGCGGGACGCCCTGTCCGCCCGCCTTTGCAAACAGGAAATTGCTATAAATTTGATACGGAACCGGCATGGCTTCCTCCTTTTCCTGTCTGTGCAAGCGCATCTTCCAGCGCCTGTACCGCACGCACATCCGGCGTGCAGGCAAGCGCATAAACCGGCGTCTGTGCGGCCAGGTCGAGCAGCAGATGCAGCGCAAGCTGCCATTCTTCGGGGATCAGGCTGTCGATGAACACATTAGGGCAAAGCGCCGCGACTGCCTCGCTGGGAGATAGCCGCCGGACCGTGTTCCCGGGAGCCTGGCTGAGCACGACAACCGCAGTAAGCGGCACGGAAACATTGCGGCAGATCCCGCTCGTACCCGCGAACGGCACGCCATGCGCCATGGGCGCCGGCTCCAGCCGGACGGCGGCCTTGTCGCCGTTCAGCACCTGCGCGCCGCGGTGCGCACGCCACAGCCCGGCCTGTGTGGATTTCCCGGTGCCGCTGGGGGCGGTGAACAGCAGGCCGCGCCCCGCATGAAAAATATAGGACGCATGGAACAGCAGCGTCTGGAAATGCAGGAGCAGGCTATTCACCATCAGGCCCGGCCAGAGGTGCTGCGACCGGGTGGCCCAATCCCAATCGGCGGCGCGGACCGTGCAGTGGACCTCCTGTGGCTGGCCGAGATGGTAGCGGGCGCAAAAATACAGCGGCGCATCCGCACGGGCGCGGCAGCAGCGGGAAACCCAGCCGCCGTCCTGCCAGGCGGCGCGCCCGGCATTTGCCCCGCGGAATACGCCCGCCGGGAATGCGATTTCATCCGCGGCCCGTATCCGAAACCGGATATCCGCATTGCCGCCTGAAAAACTTCGAAAATGTTCGGAAAATGCGTCGGCCTGCATGGGGCGGACGCTGTCCAGATGCAGGCGCACCCCGCTGAGGTTGTAATCATAGCCGGGCATGGGAGACTCCTTTCTGAAAAAAGCGCCTACGCCCAAAGGGGCATAGGCGCTTGGTTGCCATGATGCAGCCGGTCAGGAATTGAAAACCGTCATGTCGGCGGTCGGGCCGAATTTGCAATAGCCCTCCACCCCGCACTCGGTGGCGCAGCTGTCTGTGCTTTCGAACAGGTTGCTGATCTCAGGATCAAACATCAGCAGCAAATCCAGTACGTTCTGATCCGCATTGTCCCCCACGACGTCAATCGCGCAAGCTTGGCACAACGCGCCGTTTCCAGAGAGCGAAATCGCTGTGAGCCGGGGTTTTTCATAAGTCTTCACTTTTTTCACTCCCTTCCCGCTCAGCCCTTGGCGGTGTAAACCGCGCTGGCAAGGCCATCGGCGTCATATGCCTGGATGGTGTAATCCTGCCCGGCAGTCTTTTTCACAATATCTCTGACTACGAAGACATAGTTTTTGCTCAGGCCCCACTTAACCAGCAGGGTATTGGAAGGCTTGACCTTCTTCCCGTTGACCATCAGGTATTCGACGTCGGTGGAAGCCGTCACCGTCAGGGTCACAATCTTGTTGCGGATCACCTTCGTGCTGTTCACCTTGACGTCAAACATATCCGGGGTAAATACTTCGGGTTCCGGCTCCGGGTCAACCGACGCCGCGCGCAGCATGCTGTAAACGGCCGGAAGATCGCCGTCGGACAGCGCGGCAACGGATACACTCGCCGGAAGCTTCAGATTGCCCAGCGCCAGCAGGTTTTCAGAAGTATTCTGCACCACAATATAGCCATTTTGAACCGCTACCGGATAATACATCTCGGTATTGGCGCTCAGTGTAACATTGTTTCCGTTGTTCCCGGCATCGGCCATCGTTGCCGGGCCGGTTACAGCGCGCGCACTGATCTGCGCCGAAGCCGCGCCTTCAATTTTGAACGCAACCGCCTGATTCTCTCCAAGATAAATTTCATTCTGCGGGCCGCCTGCGGCTTCATATGTCTGCGCGGTATACTCGCCTGCGCCATTATTGTCCACATAAGCAATGAATTTGCCGTCCGTATCGCCAGACGCATCCCCCGCGACTGCCTCCAGGACATTGACGTAGGAAGCGCCCTTTTCTCCTTCCGCGTAAGCGTCATTCATGGTCGAACGGTATACGCGGAACGCATCGAGCGCTACATATTGCGTGTCTGCACGTACAACTGTATTCGCAGCCGCGGTATCGTTGGCCGGAGCCGCGGCATAATAGGCTGCCATCGAAGCGTGATCCATCTGCACGAGCGGACTGTTCTCATCGAAATAGATCATTTCTACGTCATCCATTTCATAGAGGTCAAAGCCCTGCGCTGCAAACTGCTCAAACGCCTCGTCGGCCGAGTAGGCGGAAGCACTGCTTACCGCATAGGTTGCGGTGCGCGCCTTCGCGCTGCCGCCGGTGCTGGAGACATAACCGCCCCACGCCGTTACAGCATAATCGCCATTGGTCAATTCCGTGGTGTGCAGCAGCGGAACCTGATGCAGCGTGCCAGCAGAATAATAGGTATCAATGATATATGCCTTATTTGTTGCACCCTTGACGGCCACGTAGACCATACCGGTATCTGTGCCGCAGTCGCCAATCAAATCAAGGCCCGAGCCATGGAAGGAGAACTTTACCTTGCCGCTGGACTTGTTCGCGCCGGTCAAATCGCCGGAGTTCCAAACCGTGCCGCTTTGACCGCTTACGGCATTGTAAGCCACATCATAGCCATAGCGTTCGTTCGCCGCGGACTGCGCAGCGGTACCCTTTTGGCCGTTGGGGTTGCCCTCCTCGAAGAACCCATCTTCATACAGGACGTTGGAGGCCGGGATAAAGCCGACGTTTACGGTCTGTGCCGTACTGCCGTATGCCAACTGAACGCGGACAATATCCGTGCCGGTCATGACCTTCTGCGGCGTATATGTAATTTTTTTGTCCGCACGATTATACGTAACGTTTGCCGTTTCCGTATTCGAGACGGTAACATTGGTGACGTCATCCGCATTGTCTACCAGATCGCCCAGCGGGATTTCTACCGGCAGGCCGAAGTCCAGCACATAGGATTTCTCCAGTTTGCTCGAGTTAATGTTGTAATGCAGGGTTAAGGTCTTGCCATCGCCCGAAATGTCCGCAGAAACATACTGATACAGGCCGCTCTTGTATTGCGCGGCCACGCCGTTAATAATCGTGATATCTTTATTGAACGTCTGGTTTACGCCAGAGCTGTTGGTAATATACGCATCATCGTCCAGCGTAATCGCACCAACCTGGACGGGCGAGGCCTGTTTCAGGCCGTTCAGGAACGTAACCGGATCCTCCCCGGTATCATAGCGGACAACAATTTCGCTGTTGTAGATTTCCGCGCTGCCGGCGCTGTCGTCCACGTACCGAACCGCCAGGTTCGTGTCATGGTGCACGGTCTCCAGATAAATCAGCACCAGCTTGGCGGTGTTCTTCGCAGGCCATGTAATATTTGAAGCCTTGCCGTTGACAACCGGCTCGGTGCCCATGGCTTCATTCCAGACCTCGGTTTCATTGTACCACTGGGAGCCTGCTTCATTGGCCTTTTTGTCCCAATTGATCGTGTCGTTTGTATACCAGACATTGCTGCCCGTATTGGAAGCGCGCGTACCGTCGGTAACCGTAATCTTGGAAACCGTGTAGTCACTGTTGTTCAGCGGGGCAACGATGCCGATATCACGGCCGCGCCAATAGTTGAAGATGGTCGTCGAATTGGCATACATGCTGCCTTCTGCCGGGGAAACCGTACCGTCCGGGTAGACCACTGCAACCGTCAGGGCAACCTGCCCGTTTCCGCTGCTGGTATCCGGCGTGGTACTACTTGTATTATACCCCCAGTCCTTCATGCCAGTGGTGATTTCCTTAGTGATTTCGGTATGACGCATGTAATAAGCTACCGCCTGATCGCCGGACAGGAAATAATGCCAGGCGCCATCCGCAGTCTTGTACTGCCAAGCGCCGCCATGGTAGCGCACATGGGTGAATCCAGTGCCGTCTGCGGTCCTGTCGACGCCGCCATCGCCGGTCTGTTTATGATTCGAATCAAGACGCATGGCCTGCCAGTAATGCATTTCCAGCCAGCCATCGTAGTTGGAATAAGCGGTTTCGGGAACCAGCGCCGTCACCGCGACCCCGTCTTCGCTGGCTGCGTTGGAGGCGTTCACGGTAACCGAGGAAGCCGAGCTTGTACTCTGGGCGGTATATACGTGATTGTTTGTAATCCAGTACTCGATGCTTAAGGTACTGCCGGTCATTGCGCCATCCGGAGCCTTGTCCTGTACGACGATGGTATATCGGGTGTCGCCGATGGTGACGTAGGTTGTGCCGACGGCCACACCTGTGAACGTGATGGTGGTGGAAGCCGGAACCGCGTCCGTTCCAGTTTTGGAATAAACATCGATATCGGGTGTTTCGCTAGTTCTGTACGCCGTTTGCGTCCCAATCTGCGTTACATCATTGGAAGAGTTTGTTTTGGAATATCCCCATGTATAGGTATAAGTCTTAATCCAGTTACCTGAACTGCTCCTCTTCGCAAACAGCGGATAGTATTCCCCATCCTTTAGATAGTAATAGCCGGTCTCTTTCCAGGAGGAAGAGTTCGAACTAATCAGGGTATTACAAGTAACTGAAGCTCTGTTATACTTCACAGTGGCCTGTTCCGCGTCTTTGCCCGTTACCTGTACGGTTGCAATCGAGGTGTCTTCGGCCTGCTGCTCGTTTGCATAGTTGAAGCCATCAATCGTCGCGGTTGCAGTTTGTCCAACAGCCACAGTAATCGTTTCATTTTTCGTAACTTCCGTATCACCGCCGTCATCCGTTACCGTGATGTTCGACGTATAGACCGTGCTGTTGGTCGTGGCGGTGACGGTCGCCGTGCCCGCGCCAACCGCTGTCGCGGTCACGCTCGTACCGGTCAGTGCCCGCGCAGTGGAAGCCAGGGAAATGACGCTCTCATCCGAAGTCGTCCACTCGGCGCTTTCCGGGACGGTCAGGGCCACACTCTCTCCAACCTTTAAAGCAGACGGCGCACCCGGGATCGCCTGCGGCTCCTTCGAACCGCCGCCGGGCAGCGCCCCGCCGAACGCCTTAATGACATCCGCAATTGCGCTTACAACGCTCTCTTCCGTACCCGCTCCCGGATAATCACACCAAATGCAGAACGTCGCGCCTACCGGATTGTCGATGGTACCGCCCTGGAAGGTTTTGTAGTCAAAACCGGCAGCCTTTTCCGCGCTGCACTGCCAGTCGCTCTTGCCAAGCACCCAGTAATAGTCGCCATGGGTGTTGACCATCGGGAAGCCCTTACCCGCCAGAAACTCCGCCGAAGCCGGGCAGTAGCCAGTCCAGCCATTCGACCAGTAAGAGATGATAATGTCTGTGTCAAATGTGCCGGAAGAGGCGTCGTTGTTAAAATAAATGCCGTCGTTAAACGCCATCGGGGACATGCCGGCCTCTTTGATCAAGCCTGCCATACCGTTGACATAGTCTACAAAAGAGCCATATTTTCCAGTCGACTGAAGATTGCCAAAGCCCATGCCGCCGGAAGTATATCTGTCGTTTGCATACTCGTCCGCGCCCATGTTGAAGATGGTGCAGCCCTTGCCCGCAAAGTAGTCGATATACTTTCCTACCAGAGCCTGCGTAAAGGCAACCGCCTCGCGGTTGGTCACGTCCACTGTACGCGCGGAGGAATTGTAAGCCGCATTTTGAATGCCGACTGCCTCCATGCAGTCCAGGATCGCATCCATGTGCCCCGGCGTATTGATCAGGGGGATGATTTCAATCCCTTTCCCCTTTGCATAGGAAATGATGGTATCCATTTCATCCTGGGTAAGTTCATTCTTGCCGTCGTCATAGTACGCCTTGTTGCCCGCCTGAATCCCGGCGGTTACCTGGTCGCTGCTGTAGGTCGTATCGTTTGCCGTGACAGCCATGTCGTCCAAAAGAAGCCGCAGGCCGTCATTGCCGACTGCAAGCTGCAAATGGGTATATCCAGCCTCCGACATGGTGTCGATGATTGATTCAATGCTGCTTACGCTGAAATACTTCCGGCCGCAGTCCAGGTGGACGATTTTATAAAACCCGTCCTCTGCCGTGCTCCCCGCCGCAAATGCCATGGTAGGAACCATGGTTAGGAGCATCAGAATAGCCAGCAATGTAGCAAGCCATCTGCGGGATTTTTGAATCCTCATAAACATATCATCCTTTCTTTTTCCCTTTTTAGGGTCAGCAATATCCGTACCCCCTCCGGCGGAAGAATCCCTCCTGCCGGCAGGCCGCGCGGCAGGCTTTGATTCCCGACATTGCTTCCCCTTTTTCGCAATCGTTTTTTCTGCCCATGATATACGATTTTATATAGTGAATTATACACCCAGCAACGCTGTAAATCAATGGTTCTTTAGGAAATTGAGCGTTTTTTTATTAATTTCTTATGTTCGCCATGTAGAAAAAAGTTTTTTATCCCCCCTTTCTGCGGTTTGGCCCTTAGTTGATCTCCAACAGCCCGCCCATCCGCCGCGCCATATTTATCTTATCACTATACTGCACATGCGCATAAATATTTGCTGTAGTGGTAATATCCGCATGGCCCAGCCATTCCTGAATCTGCCGCAGTGAAAAACCTTCTTTGAGCAGCAGGGTTGCCGCCGAATGCCGCAGGTCGTGCAAACGGATGTGCGGCAAACCTGCCCGCTCACAGACCTTTGCAAACTCCTGGCTGATATAGTCGGGCCGCAACGGCGTCCCGTCATCCCGGCAGCAAACATAGTCGCTGCTATGATATTCCTTCCCGTAAATGCGCTTCATCTGTTTTTGATAGCGCCGCAGTTCGCTTAAATACTGCCGCACACCCGCCGTCAAAGGCAATGTCCGGTAACTCGATTTGGTTTTCACCTGGTCGCTGTACTGGACACGGCCGTGGTTGGAAATCGCAGTATGATTGATCGTAATGGTACGCGCTTTGAAATCCACGGCACTCCAGCGCAGGCCGGCCGCTTCACTGCGGCGCAGGCCATAGGAAGCCGCAAGCACAAATGCCGGTTCTGCCGGCGAGTTTTTGGCTTCCCGCAAAAAACGGTTTAACTGATTTTGATCATACACCTTCCCGATATATCTGGTGCGCTTTGGCAGCAGGACATGATCCGACGGATTGTGCTCAATCAGCTGCATGGTGACTGCATACCGCAGGCATTTATGGACAATGGAGTGGAATTTTACAATGGATGTTGGCGAGTAGCCTTCTTCGTACTTCAGATTCACAAACTCCTGAAAATGCGCCGGCTTTGCCGAGCTTAATGTGACCTGCCGCGCACGATAGTATGGCTCAATGTGCTTGCGGAACATATACCAATAACCATCCAGCGTATTGGCTCGCACCTGGCTTTTCATCATGTGCAGCCACTGCTGCATAAAATCTGTAAGCGGCATGTTTTCATTGGTTTCGTTTTTTTCCTCTGTCAAAGTAGATCCTCTGAACTGCACATGCAAGCATCCGTTTTCTTCAAAATATTCCGGTCGTTTCATTTTTTTATCTCTCCTTTTGTGGTGTGGCTTTATCATCGCATATTTCGACAAAATTTGCTCTTGCTTTTGTTTCGGCAAAACGCCATAAGAAAGGTCTTGACAATCCCGGGATGTCCGGCTATTATATTCCTCATCCATGCGGAAACCCCAGAAATCCCGACCCTGCATCTCGGGATTTGTTTGTAAAACACTTCATTCTAATGATTACAGGGGATTTTAACTTATGTTTTTTGTGAGTCATGCGCATCTGAAAAAGGTTCTCGCGCTGGTTATGGCGTTCGCTATGGCGTTCACCATGATGGCCAGCGCGGCGTACACGGATCAGGCCGACATTGTCGCGACCGAAGCCGTTGATACCCTCGCCGCACTGAACATTATGACCGGTGACACTGATGGCTCTTTCCGCCCGAACGATACAGTAACCCGTGCGGAGATGTGCCGCATGATTTAC
>URFQ01000004.1 GCA_900547195.1 uncultured Butyricicoccus sp. | reverse complement strand
AGGCTCGAACTCGCTACCTCCACCTTGGCAAGGTGGCGCTCTACCAGATGAGCTACATCCGCATGTTTTGTTTCCTGCTGTTCGCTCGGAACGATATTTATTATACGGCCTGAACCGTCAAAAGTCAAGAATAAATTTCAAAAAAATCAAAGAAATTTTACATAAAACAAAACGGCCTGCCAAAACCGGCTTGACAGGCCATTTTTGCGTTTTTTGCAATTAATATCCGAGGATTTCCCCGATTAACACAATTTCATAGCGCTCAAACGACAGCGGCGGAGCCATGTGAATCACCAAAGAGCTACAGATGCGCTCCGGGCTGCGGCAGTCGTGGCATTTGCCGTCCATGACGCAGGGGGTTTTACGATTCAGGCGTATGGCGTTGCGCGGCGCAGCGACGTTCTGCGCGCGCTGGATCGCAGCTTTCAGCGTGGGCTCCAGCTTGTTCACGCCGCAGACGATAAAGCAGGTTTTCGCGCCATAAAGCGATCCCGCCACGCGATTGGAAGCCCCGTCGATGTTGACGACTTCGCCGGTGGCGGACAGGCTGTTGGCCGAGGTGACGAATACTTCCGCGTCCACACATGGCGGTTCGCCCTTCCAGTGCCAGTGCACCTCTGCGGCCTTGGACAGCGCATCGTACGCGCCCAGCTCTTCGAGCGTCATCGAGCCGCCAAAGCCGACGCGCTTTCCCTGAACCGCCTGTGCGAGATAGGCCGTCGCTTGCTCCTTGGCGTCAAAGTATGAGAACCCAAACCCACGGCGGGTAAACGCCTTTTGGAGCGCGTCGGCATCGATGCCGAGCACATGCGTAATTAGTTCATACGGCGTATCGGCCAGCAGGTATGCGCCCGCTTTGGCCAGTACTTCGCGGCTGCGAAAGCCCCATGTCACACCGATAGAGTCTACACCCGCGTTTTTGGCCGTATTCATATCCACGGCGCTGTCGCCAATGTAAATGGTTTGCGCGGGCGCGGCGCCCAGCGTTTCCATGGCTTCCCGGCAGGAAGCCGGGTCGGGCTTGCGCGGCACGCCTGGGCGCTCTCCAAGGGTCAGGTCGGCCAGCCCGGGGAAAAAGTGCGCAACAAGCGCCTTAGACGCTGGATCGTATTTGTTTGACAGCACGGCAATCCGCATGCCCGCATCCTTGAATGCGCGCAGCACATCGGGAATGCCTTCATACGGCACGGTGCGGTTCATCAGATTGGCGTTGTAATGTTCCCGGAATGCGGCGAGGCAGGCGTCAATCTCCGCGTCCGGCGTGCCTTCGGGCATGGAGCGGAGAATGAGGTTCCGGATGCCGTCCCCAACGCGCTGGCGCACCTGCTCTGTGGTTGCAGGCGCGAGGCCGCGCGGCACGATGGCGGCGTTTACTGCGTCGGCCAGATCGCCGAGCGTATTGAGCAGCGTGCCGTCCAAATCAAAAATTGCTGTGGTATACTTCATGAAAATTCCCTTTCTTTCGGGGAGCGGGGAAGGCGATTCCTCACTCCTTGCCCTTCCCCCTTTTTTTCCTGGGCTGATACGGCCGGTAGCGCTTATACGTCTCCGTGATTTCGCGCAGCATGCGCGCTACGTCCGGGTTAATGGCTTCTTTTCTCACGCGCCATGCCCAGTTGCCGCCCAGCGTCGAGGGGATGTTCATGCGCGCGTCCGCGCCGAGGGACAGCACATCCTGCATGGTCGTCATGGCGATGCCGGCGGGCGACGCCCAGACGCTCTTGATGGCGCTCCAGCCCATGGCTTCGCTCGTGGAGGTGCGCAGGTAACGATAGGCAAACTGCTTTTCCTCCTCATTGCAGATGTCCATGATCTGCTCGCATACGCTCTGGCTGTCGTGGGTTGAGGTGTAGACGATCATGTTGGGCTTGTAATTATGGGGCAGGTGTTCGTTGTCGTTCCAAACGTCAAAGCCGAAGATGAGCACCTTCATGCCCGGGAAACCGCTTTCATCGAGCAGGGCGCGCACCTTGTCGGTGATCACGCCGAGATCCTCCGCAACAATGGGAAGTTTGCCGCAAGCGGCTTCCAGCGCGCGGAACAGCTTCATGCCCGGGCCTTTGCACCAGCGGCCTTTTATGGCGTTTTCCGCGCCGGCCGTGACTTCCCAATAGGATTCCAGGCCACGGAAATGGTCGATGCGGATGACGTCGAACAGCGCCATATTGGTCTTGATGCGCCAGATCCACCATTGATAGCCCTCCTGCTCGTGCGCCGGCCAATCGTAGACCGGGTTGCCCCAAAGCTGGCCGGTTTCAGAATAGTAATCAGGCGGCACGCCCGCAACCTTTTTGGGTTTGAAGTCCGCGCCGACCTTAAAGAGCGTGGGATGCTGCCAGACGTCGGCGGAGTCGGGCGAGACATAAATCGGGATATCGCCGATGATCTGCACGCCGTGCTCGCCCGCGTAGGCGCGCAGGGCGTTCCACTGCTGGAAGAACAGATATTGGAGAAACACGCGGAAGTCGATTTCCTCTTTCAGTTCCTCGCGCACGGCTGCGAGCGCTGCGG
This sequence comes from uncultured Butyricicoccus sp., assembly GCA_900547195.1. Classification (GTDB taxonomy): domain Bacteria; phylum Bacillota; class Clostridia; order Oscillospirales; family Butyricicoccaceae; genus Butyricicoccus_B. The sequence continues at coordinate 61,522 of URFQ01000004.1, read as the reverse complement.
GCACGCGGCTGCGCACCGCCTTGTCCGGCCAGTCCCACAGGGCGCGGCCTTCATACTTTTCTTCCTTGAGCGCCATAAACAGCGAATAATCCTCAATCCAGCCGCGGTTTTTGCGGCGGAAGGAGGCGATTTCCTTTGCCATGTCTTCCGTAATGCGCGCAAACGCCTTGCGCAGCAGCGCCGGACGGGTTTCTGCGAGGGCAATGTAATCGACTTTGTCGGGCGTGTGGTCGAACTCTGCGGCCTTGATTTCAGCCGTGGTCAAAAGGCCGTCTTCCACGAGCGTGTCGAGATCGATCATGAAATAGTTGCCCGCGGCGGCCGAGAAACACTGGTACGGCGAATCGCCAAAGCCGGTGTGGCCGAGCGGGAGCACCTGCCAGTAACGCTGGCCCGCAGCCTCAAGAAAATCGATGAAATCATATGCGGCTTTGCCGAGCGAGCCCACGCCGTGGGGCGAGGGCAGGGATGTGATGTGCATAAGCACACCGCTGGTGCGTTCAAACATAGGGGATAACCTCCAGAAAAGGCCGGTTTGGCCTGTAAAATTGCTTAAGGCATTCCTATTATAAAAGTTTCCAGCGCGTTTGTCAAATCTGCACGGGAAAAAGAGGGGAATAATTTGATTCTTTGTACTTTTACACAAAAGAAACAACGGGAGAGCCGTTATATCATAAAGTCGGGAAAATGTGCGAAAAAGGAAGAACGGATGGAAAACCGGCGGTTTTTGGCGCGTTTGGACGCGCTTTTGGCGAGCCGCGCGGCCGATGGGCGGGGCAATCCGTTCCCGATTCCGACGGTGCGGAAAATACCCCCTTGTCAGCAGGCTGCACGTACCGTATAATAAACGCAGTTTGAAACGAAACCGCCCGAAAGAGAGGGATGCATGTATGAGAATGCGAAAAAAGAAGAATCTGGACGCCCGTCTGGCGGCGTGCGCGGCTGTGATGGCGGAGGACCCGGCGGCGCGGCGCGGCGCCTGGCGCGCGCTGTTTGGCAATGAAAACCCCATCCATCTGGAAATCGGCTGCGGCAAAGGCCGCTTCGTGATTGAAATGGCCAGGCGCCATCCGGAGGTGAATTTTGTCGCCATCGAGCGCGAGGAAGGGGCGCTGATCATGGCGACCGAGCGTGCGATGGAACTTGGGCTGCCCAATCTGCGTTTTTTGAGCTTTGACGCCGCCGCGCTGGGGGAAATTTTCGCGCCCGGTGAAATCGACCGCATTTATCTGAACTTTTCCGACCCGTGGCCGCCCAACCGTCAGCGCCGCCGCCGTCTGACCCACGCCGACTATCTGGACGTGTACGACAGCATTTTGAAAGAGGACGGCGACCTGTGCTTTAAAACCGACAACCAGCGCCTGTTTGAGTGGTCGATTTCGTCCATTTGCGAATACGGCTGGCTGGTGCAGAACATCTCGCTCGACCTGCACCATTCCGAACTGGCCGCCGGGAATATTATGACCGAATACGAGCAAAAATTTTCCGAACAGGGGTTCCGGATTTACCGGCTTGAGGCGCGCCGCCGCCTGCCGCAGTTCATGGACCGCCGCCGCCCCAAGCATCGGCCGTGAACCCGTTTCCATACTCCGCGGACAACAAACGGTATCACACCTACTCGTATCACCTGAAGCAGAAGTTCGGCGGCCGTGTGGCGCGTGTGCCGCTCGATGCGGGATTCACCTGCCCGAACCGTGACGGCACAAAAGGAACGGGCGGGTGCGCGTTCTGTTCGGCGCGGGGCAGCGGCGACCAGATCCCGCCCGGCGGCCTTGCCGCACAGTATGCCGCTGGAATCAAAAAACTCTCGAAATGGCCGGATGCGCGGTATATTCCGTATTTGCAGGCATTTTCGAATACTTACGCGCCGGTGGAACGGCTGAAAGCCATCTATGGCGAAGCGCTTTCCCTGCCGGGCGCGGTCGGCCTGGCGGTTGCCACCCGCGCCGACTGCATTGATGAGGAACGCGCGGCCCTCTTGGCATCCTATGCCGCCCAAACCGATTTGACCGTCGAACTCGGATTGCAAACCATCCACGACCGTACGGGCGCGGTGCTCAACCGTGGGGAGGGCTTCGCGGATTTCCGGCGCGCAGTCGCATGGCTGCGGGCGCGCGGCGTCACGGTCTGGGCGCATCTGATCGATGGACTGCCCGGGGAAACGCGGGAGATGATGGTGGAGTCGGCGCGGGTGCTGGGGAAAATGGATGTGCAGGGCGTAAAAATCCACCTGATGCACTATCTGCGCGGCACAGCGCTCGCGCCCATGCATCATCTGGCGCTGACGCGGGAAGACTATGTGCGGACGGTGTGCGACCAGCTGGAGGCGCTGCCCGCGGAGATGGTGGTCGGCCGCCTGACCGGGGACGGCCCGGACGGGCTGCTGCTCGCACCGCTGTGGAGCCGCCGCAAGCGCGAAGTGCTGAATGCGATCGACCGGGAACTCGTCCGGCGGGACAGCTGGCAAGGAAAAACAGCCGGATAGGCTGTTTTGCAGCGGGCGCGAAGGCAATTGGGCGCGTCTGCGGGTTGACTTGCCCGGAAAAACCTGCTAGCATAAGAAATACAGCCATCCGACGAGACTTATGTTCCACAGAACATGGGTCTCTTTTTTCAGAAAAACAATATTTGGAGGGACAACCCATGTGGATTTTTATCGGATATGGATTGCTTGCGCTGTGCGTCATCTTCTTTTCGGCGCGGCTGGGGTATTATGTTGATCTGCTCGATCAGAAAACAACCTTGGCGTCCGCCTTTATCGGCGGCGTGATGCTCGCGGCAGTCACCTCGCTGCCCGAACTGTTTACATCGATCACTTCGGTGGTCGCGGTCGGGAAACCCGCGCTTGTGGTGGGCAATATCCTGGGCAGCGATTTATTCAATTCCTTTGTGCTGGGCGGCGTGTTCCTTCTGTGGTTCCGGGGGCTGCGGGCGGCCCGCATCACCCGAAGCCATGGGATAACCGCAATGTGCGTGTTGGCCGTATATGGGATTTTAGGACTGGCCTGCCTGTCCGGACGCAGCCTGCTGCTCGTGGGAATCAGTGCGATTTCCGTCGTTATCGCAGTGCTGTATGCCATCAGCATCAAGATGATGTCGGGCGACGAGGATACAGGGGACGGCGAAGACGTCAGCCCATTATCGCTCCGGCAAGTGGTCGCCCGGTTTGTGTGTTATGCCGTGCTGCTGGTGACCGCGTCGATCCTGATTACCTATGCATCCGATTACATCGGGGAGACGCTCGGCCTCGGCACGACGCTGGCGGGCGCGCTGCTGCTCGGTATCGTCACCTCGCTGCCCGAGATGATTTCCTGCTTTGTGCTGGCGCGCATCGGCAACTTTAACGCCATGGTGGGCAACATTGCCGGCTCAAACATGTTTAATTTCATCATCCTGTGCGTGGCGGACGTGGTGTACTGGAATCATGACCTGTATGTATACGATGGCCAGGGGCGCCTGCTGCTGCTCACCGGTATCCTGTCGGCCGCCGCAGTACTGGCGCTGGCCGTGCTGCTTGCGCATACCAATCCCGGTGCGGCGAAACGCCGCCCAGCGGCATCCGTCGCGCTGTTGTCAGCCGTGCCGGTGGTGAGTTACGTTGCCTTTGTGGTGCTGAGCGCATGAAAAATGCCGGAGCAATTGCTCCGGCCAGACTGTCGAAAAACTACAGTTTTTCGACAAGTACGCCCGCCGCCATAAATGGCTCTGGGCGAGGGAGTTTTGAAAAGGCGCATAAATGAGCCATTCCAAAACTCTTGTTGTCAAAAAAGTCAGGCACATGTCCTGACTTTTTTGAAAATTTTATACGCGCTGCGGCGCGGGGAGCTTTTTCGACAAGCTAACGCCGGAGCAATTGCTCCGGCGTTTTTTCTAAGGGAGAGATTAGGAAAACGCTTCGGTTACGGCCGAAAACAGCTTTTTGAAGATGTTCACAATACGGCCCCATACGCCGATATCCTCTTCCGCGGCCTCCTCGGCCTGGACCTCGGCCGCTTCATCCACGGAAATTTCACTCGTGCGCAGGATGAACTGCAGGCTGGACGGCGACGCATTCTTGTCGGATGTAAACGAGCGCAGCGCAAGGGAATTGTCCATGTTGAGCACATTGCTGTCTTCATCCAGGCTGTCGACCTCGTCCGAGATCGTGTTATGAATGGAATCGGTCGCATTTTGCAGGCTGTCCGTCGTGCTCCCGGTGTTTGCCGCGCGCTGCATGACGTCGATCAGGCCGTCCAGCGACTGCTGCATGCTTGCGTCCGACTGGTCGCGCAGCGAGCGCAAGGTGTCGCGTGTATCGCCCAGCAGCGTGTTTGCAGACTTGAGCGTGCCTGCCAGCGAAGTCATGGTTGTCTTGACCTTGGGGATCAGGGCGTTGGCGTCGGTGTTGGCCTGATCCAGCGCGCTTTGCAGGGTTTCGGTCTGGGCGAGTAGCGTATTGACGCGCTCGAGCGTCCCGCTGGCAAGCGCGGCGGTTTTCTGGCCGATGGCGGCCGTATCCTGCCCAATGCCCCTATAGTCGTCGAGCACATCGTTCAGTTTGTCAAGCTGGTGTGCGGCCGATTCGCCGGCGTCCAGCAACGCATTCATACCGTTCAGCAGATCGCGTAAGCTCTCAACGGTATCTTCGCCGGCGTTGCCGATGGCGGTGAGATGGTTCAGCAGGGTGCGCACCAGTGTTTCGAGCTGGCCGCTGGGGAGATTTAGATCCTCGAAGGCATCCAGTATATCGTTCAGCACATCCTCCACGCGCCGCAGTACGCTCAATGCATCGCGGAGGTCTTTCAGGCGGTCGTTCATGTCATCGTTGCAGTTTTGCAGATCCTTCAGCGCGTCTTCGATGTCGCTGATGTACAGCCAGTTGGAACCGGTCACATCGTCGATGTCGTCCATGAGGTCTTCCAGATTGGAAAGATTGTTTTTAAGGTCTTTCAGCACCTTTTGATAGTCCGCAATGTCCTCTTTGGAATCGGTCAGCGTCGTGATCATGCTGTTTGTGCTGTTGTGAACGGTGTTCAGGTTTTTCTCGGCGGTATCCAACTCCGGGATGAGCGCTTCGGAATCGCCCGCAAGCGTTTCGAGTGTGTTCAGCGCCTGGTCCATGTCCGGGTCAATGGTGCCGCGCGAAGCGATCAGCTGCTGGCGCACCTCGTTGATGCCCGAGATGCCGTCCGCCATGGCCTGGATGCCGCTTTGCATGCCGCTCATGGTGTCCAGCATGTCGGAGAGGCCCTGGTAAAGGTCGTCGTGCGCGCCTTCAAGCTTGTCGCGGACGCTGCGGAAATCCGAGATGGTGTCCAGCTGCGACATGGTCGCAGGCGCCATGAGCATGTAAATGCCCATGGATTCAAAGCTGTCCGAGCCAATGCGCACCGTGTAGGTGTCCTCCTCGCCGGGCAGGCCGAGAAACACCGCGAATTTGTACGAGCCCATGGACTGAATCTGCGCGCCCGGCGCCTCAAGCGATTTGGTTTTGTCCATGTCGATGCCTGTGCCGATGAGAAGGGTCATGTTGTTGCGGTAGTATTCGTCGGCGTTTGGGTTTGGAACGGCGTGGATGTTCATTTCCACCAGGCCGCTGGCGCCGGCAAGATCCTCGGCTGCGGTCGGGACGCCGTCCAGCTTGTAGGACACGTCGAAGGTCCACGGCATTTGCAGGGAAGCCGGGTCGTTCGGGATGCATTCGTAGTAAAAGCGTGAACCGTCCACATGTTCCAGGGTGAAATCCACGCCGTCGTCCCGCATCTGGGGTTTGTCATGAGAAGTCATGTTATAAACCGCCGAATAATCTCCATAGTCGGACAGGCTGGTCACGCCGTTGAGGTACACGCCCTTCACGACGCGCATATCGGTCAGCAGGCCGTATTCGTCCAGATTGACATAGACCGCTTCATCGGTGGTGGGGGTGGGCGCGGCGGCGCGCGCGATCAACCCAAACTGCGGCGCGAGCAGTGTCACGGCGAGCGCCGCAGCCGACAGGCGGAAAAATTTATTTCTTTTCATCGTTTTGCTCCTCGCTTTCTTCCGGATTTTGTGTATTTTCCGTATTCTTGGAGTCCTTGTGGCTGCCGAGCTTTTGCAGACGGTCCATAAATGCCTTGCGCCGTGCCTGATGGTTTCTGCGCATTTGCTCGTGCAGGGCCTGATGTTGTTTTTGCAATTCACTCAGCACCGGGAAGGTCAGACGCTTACCATGGATTTTGGCCAGGCGCGCGTTTTTCTTCTGTTCATGGTCGGGCTTGACAATCTGGCGGTCAAACGCCATCAGACAGGCGGGCAGCATGAACAATACAAGGAACATGCTGAGCAGCGCGCCGCGGCCGATCAGGCGGCCAAGGCTGCCGACCGCGTCCACCGAAGTCAGAAAGAACAGGCCATAGCCCGCCGCGGCCAAGATAAAGCCTGAGGTCAGGATGGACAGCGCGCTTTGTTCCACCGTGTGGATCGCGGCGTCCTTTTTGCTGCTCCGGGCGCGCGCATCCAGATAGTTGCCGGTCATCAGGATGGAATAGTCGATCGTTGCGCCAAGCTGGACACACGAAACAATAATAAAGCCGAGAAACATGGTGCGCTGGCCATAAATATACGGCAGCGCGGTGTTGATGAACACCGCCGACTCGATCGGGATGAGCACCACAAGGGGCAGAAACAGGGATTTGTAAGTGATTGCTACGACCAGCGCGACGCCGAGCAGGGAAAGGACATTGACCGAACTGTAGTCGGCCGTGATGATGTCGCGAATATCCTGGGTCGCCGGGGTGACGCCGAGCACATAGGTATCCTCATTGGGGTAATATTTCTGCACAATGCTGCGGATTTCGTCGGTATACTGAAATGCGGTTTCGCTCTCGCCAGCGGAGCGCACGTTGATGATGATGCGCGACCAGTTTTTCGAATGAAGCTGTCCGGTGATGCTTTCGGGGAGGAAATCCTCCGGGATGCCGGAAGGCAGCGCCGAGGCCAGCCCGAGCGACATGCGGACATAAGGCAGGCCGTCCAGCTCGTCGGTCATGGCCTTTTCAGTGACGTTGTCGCCCACTGGGACGAGCGCCAGCATCATGTTACTGCGCCCGAATTTTTCGTTCATGAGCTGTTCGTTTTCATAGATATCCATGCCCGGGGAGTTGGTCAGCGCCTCATTGCCGTAAGAAAAGTTCGCCATGCCCTGGCCGACGTAGCACGGGACAACGAGCAGCAGCACAATGACCGTCAGCGGGACGCGGATATGATAGGCAAATTCGCCCATCTTATGAAAGCTTGGCATGAACGAGCGGTGTGCGGTGCGTTCGATGCGGCTCTGATAGCGCAGGATGAGCGCAGGCATGAGCAGAAGCACCGTGCCAAGGCTGCAAAGAATGCTCTTGGCCAGCACGAAGCCCATGTCCTTGCCGATCCCGAAGCGCATGAGCGCGAGCGCGAGAAAGCCGACGACGGTGGTAGCACCCGAGGCGCCGATGGAGGAAATCGCGGTGCGCAGAGCGTTCGCCATGGCCTGTTCGGGTTCCACGCCGCTCTCTTTTTCGCGGGTAAAGGCGTGCAGCAGGAAAATGGAGTAGTCCATTGAGCAGGCAAGCTGCAGCACTGCGCCGACTGCGTTCGACATGAACGAAATTTCACCAAAAAACAGGTTGGTGCCCATGCCGATGACAATCGCAATGCCCATAACCATGAGAAACAGCAGGGGTTCGAACCACGAAGTCGTGGTGAGGGTCAGGATCAGGAAGATGACGACCACGGCCAGTATCATAACATGCGCGACCTCGGTGTTGATGGTTGGGCCCAGCTCAGTGTCGGAGGCCGCCGAGCCGGCCATGACGCCTTTGCCGTCAATGATCTTCTGGATTTCTTTCACAGCCGCATGCGTGCGGTCAGAGGAGTCGCTTTCGAGGAAGGTGATGTCCATATAGGCGTCCCCGTCCTTATAGTAGTCCTCAATGTCGTCGTAGTCGATAAACTCACTCGAGCCGTAGATATTGGTCGTGGAATCGCACCACAGGATCATATCCACGCCGTCCACATCGGCAATACGGTCTTTAATGTCTTTTGCCTCCCGCAGTGTTACATCCTGAAGCAGGACGCGCCCAATGCCGGGATATGTAAATTCTTTCTCCATGATGTCGAGCGCCTGGGCCGAAGGCGCGTCATCCGGGAGATATTTGGTCAGGTCATAGTTGACGCCGACCAGAGGGATGCACAGCAGACTGAACACAAACAGAACGGAAAAAATTTTTTCAATCCAGCGCCGTTTGTGGATGATCAGTTCTACCGGGCTGTGGCCCTGCTTTTTTTTCACAAATAAAACACCAGCCTTTGCGCAAATGGGAGTTTCCCGGTTGCGCGGGAATCTTTTCTGTGATATAGTATATTACGCCTAGTAACCGTGCACAACATACAATTACATAAACAATAAATGATAACATACATATATGAGGATATATGTTGGTTTATTTATAAATTTTTTAAAATTTGCACAAAATCTACACGGGAAGAGGAGGATGCCGGATGGCGATCGAGGACAAACGGGTGCGGCGCACCAAAAAGCTGCTGCGGCAGGCGCTGGCCGAGCTAATGCGTGAAAAGGAATTCAAAAACATCACGGTTTCGGATGTGGTGAGGCGCGCAGACATCAACCGCGGCACGTTCTATGTTTATTACCGGGATGTGTACGACTTGCGGGAGAAAGTGGAGAACGAGATGGTGGATACACTCCGCGGCACCATCGAAGCGGCGCTGCCGGAGGTGGTGGCGCAGGCGTCGATGCGGCCGGTGATCGAACAGGCGGTCCGCTATCTGGAGGAAAACCATGATCTGGCGTATGTGTTGCTGCGCGACAACGGCGTGGGCAGCTTTGAAGACAAGTTGATGGCGCTGATGGAAGAGTGCAGCCGGCAGCTCAAACCGCCGAAGAACGAAGCGGATCAATTTCCCATCTGGTTTGTGGCCGCGGGATGCATCGGCTTGCTGAAAAGATGGATGATGCAGCCCGTGCCCACGGCGCGCGACGAGGTGCTTGACCGCCTCGATGATCTTCTGTGCTGCATTTTGCAGACAGCGTGAAATGAAAGGGCCTGTTGCAAAATGCAGTTTCCAGGCCAAAACAGAAAATCGACACATCAAAAAAGTTCTGGAGAATTGCCGTATTAAGCAATTCTCCAGAACTTTTTATCAATGTAATTTTTTCAAAATTTTATTTTGCAACAGGCCCTTTTTGTGTGCCGCGCCTTTTGGGCGGGGACGGCTACCGCACAACCGGAAGGCCGAGCTTTTTCATACGTGCGAGCACAGCGCCGAGCGGGCGCCCATGCCGTTTCGCAATTTCGGGGAGGGAAAGCTTTTCCTGCGCCTCAACGCGCAGCCAATCGTCCTCGGAAGCCGTCCACGGCTTGAGAAGCCCCTGGTCCTGCGCGCTGATACGCTGCGCGGCGGCCGCGCCAGGCGGCGCGGGCTCTTTGACCGCGGCTTTTAACACATGCTTCTTGATGCAGGCAAGAAAGGCTTCGCCATATTTGTCCGCCTTGGCGCGGCCGACGCCCGAAACCTCCAGCAGTTCGCCTTCGGTAATCGGTTGGCGGCTGCACATGTCCTGCAACGTCGCATTGGAAAAGATCACATAAGCGGGCGCCTTTTCCCGCGCCGCGATTTCGGCCCGCAGGGCGCGAAGCGCTTCATACAGGCTGCCCTGCATGATTTCGCGGCCCTCCTTTTTGCGCCGTGCGCGCGGCAGCTTGACCGCAAACGGCAGGCGCTTGCGGATGATGTCGTCCGATTTGGGGCACAGCTTCACGACCGGATAGTCCCCGCCCGTGCTGACGAGGTACCCCTCTTCGAGCAGGCGGTCCAGAAGGTCGCGGATCTGTTTCATGCTATTGTCTTTCATGATACCGTAAGTGGACAGGCTTACGAAATCATTTTGCCGGATGCGGTCGTTTTCCGCGCCGTGCAGAATGTCCGCGACAGCCGATTTGCCGACCGCGCGGCCGCGCTGATGCAGGCGATATACGCAGGACACGATCTTCTGCGCTTCGAGCGTCGCGTCCACGAGTTCGAAGTTTGTCAGGCAGTTCGAACAGTTGTCGCACGAGAGCGGCGCCTGCTCGCCGAAGTATTTCAGCAGGAAGCGGCGCAGGCAGTCGGTCGTGGTTGCGTAAAAAGTCATCTGCCGGAGGCGCTCGCGGTCGCGCGCAAGGAGCGTCTGTTTTGTAGCCTCGTCCAGTTCCTCGCGATCGTCGTCACGGCCGTGTTCCATCAGGAATTCACAGGTCCGCACATCGCGCGGGCTGTACAGCAGGATGCAGTCGGCCGGGGAGCCGTCCCGCCCGGCGCGCCCGGCCTCCTGATAGTAGCTTTCAATGTTCTGCGGCATGTTGTAATGGATGACAAACGATACGTTGGATTTGTCGATCCCCATGCCGAAGGCGTTGGTCGCCACCATGACCGTGATTCGGTCAAAAAGGAAATCGTCCTGGCTCTCGCGGCGTCCGGCGGCGTCCAGCCCGGCATGATAGCGCCCGGCGGCAAAGCCGCGGGCGATGAGCAGCTCATAGACTTCATCCACCGCTTTGCGCGTCGAGCAGTAGACAATCCCGCTCTGGCCCATACGCTCGCGCAGCAGGGTGATCAGATGTTCGCGCTTGTCGCGCGGTTTTTCGGTAATGAAGGTCAGGTTCGGCCGGTCAAAGCCGGACACGCAGACGAGCGGGTCTTTGAGCCCGAGCAGCTTTACGATATCCCGCCGGACGGCTTCGGTCGCGGTGGCGGTGAACGCGCCCACCGGCGGCCGCTCGGGAACGGTGTTTAGAAAATCGACGATTTTGCCGTAGCTTGGCCGGAAATCCTGCCCCCACTGGGAGATGCAGTGGGCCTCATCCACGGCCACAAACGCGAGCGGCACGCGCTCAAACAGCGCCTGGAACCCGGGCGCGGAAAGCCGTTCAGGCGCGACGTACAGCAGCCGCAGCTCGCCGCGGTAGGCGCGCGCGAAGACCGCGCGCTGCGCGTCTGCGGGCATGGCGCTGTTGAGGCAGGCCGCCGGGATACCGGCCTGTCCGAGCGCGCCGACCTGGTCTTTCATTAGGGAAATAAGCGGCGAAACCACCAGCGTCAGCCCGGAAACCATCAGCGCGGGCACCTGGTAGCACACCGACTTGCCCGCGCCGGTCGGCATCACGCCGAGCACGTCGCGGCCTTCGAGCAGCGCGTCCACCAGTTCTTGCTGCCGCCCGCGGAAGGCATTGTGGCCGAAATAATTCTTTAAAATGTCCCCGGGTGTCTGCATGCTGCCCCTCCTCATAAAAGCTATCCCTTATTATAGCGATGTCTGCCCGAAAAAGCAAATTTTATGCTATAATAGACACATCCCACGCACAAGGAGGGTATCCTATGAAAATCCTGCATCTGGCCGACCTGCATCTGGGCAAGCGCATCTGCGAGCGCTCGCTGCTCGATGACCAGCGCTTTCTCCTGAACCAGGTTTTGCAGTGCATTATCCAAAAGCAGGTGGACGCGGTGCTGGTCGCGGGCGACGTGTACGACCGTCCCGCGCCGCCGCCGGACGCGGTCACCCTGCTCGACGGCTTCCTGACCGCGCTCGAAGACGCGGGCGTGCCCTGCCTGCTCATTCCAGGCAACCACGATTCCGACGAGCGCCTGGCATTCGGCGCGCGGCTGCTCGGCGGCGCGGGCGTGCACCTCGCGCCCGTGTTCGACGGCAGGCTGCGCACAGTGACGCTTGCTGACCAATACGGCCCGGTACAGTTCACGCTGCTGCCCTTCCTGCGCCCGGCGCAGGTGCGCCGCTTTTTTCCGGACGTGCCGCCTGGCGACTATGAGGCCGCCATCCGCGCCGTGCTGGGCACAGTCGACACCGCAGACGGCGGCCGCCATGTGCTGCTTGCGCATCAGTTTGTCACTGCAGCCGGTGCCGCGCCCGCGCGCTGCGACTCCGAGCTGGCCCCGGTGGGCACGCTGGACAATGTGGACGTGTCCGTGTTTGATGGGTTCGATTACGTCGCGCTCGGCCATATCCATGGCCCGCAGCGCGTGGGCCGCGACACGGTGCGCTATGCCGGGTCGCCGCTCAAGTTTTCCTTCTCCGAGGCGCGGCATCACAAATCCGCGCCGCTTGTGACCCTCGGGGAAAAGGGCGATGTGCGGGTCGAGCTGCTGCCGCTCACGCCCATGCGCGACCTGCGCGAAATCCGCGGCAGGCTGGACGATCTGCTCGACCCGGCCGCGTGGGCGGGCACGAAGACCGATGATTTTATGCACATCACGTTGACCGACGACGCGGTGATGGACGCGATGAACAGGGTGCGCGCCGTATATCCGAATACGCTGCGGCTGGACTTTGATAACGCGCTCACCGCGCTGTCCGGCGCGCCCGTGATGGCGCGCGAAGCTGTGCACCGCGACCCGTTCGCGCTGTTTGCCGAGTTTTATGAACAGCAGAACGGGGAACCCATGGACGAAGAAATGAAACCCATTGTGCGCGGCCTGCTGGAAGGGGGGGAGCTGCTGTGAAACCGTTGCGACTGACCATGCGCGCCTTCGGCCCTTATGCGGGCATCGTGGAGGCGCCGCTCGAAGACTTTGGGGAGAGCGGCCTGTATTTAATAACCGGCGACACCGGCGCGGGCAAAACCACCATTTTTGATGCGATCACGTTCGCGCTGTATGGCGAAGCGAGCGGGAAAACCCGCGACGGCGGGATGCTGCGCAGCGATTACGCCAGCCCGGCCGACAAAACCGAAGTCGAGCTGGCGTTCCGCTATCGCGGCGAGGAATACACCGTCATACGCAACCCGCAGTATACCCGTCCCAAGGCGCGCGGCACGGGCGAGACCACCGAGCCCGCGGGCGCGACGCTTGTATACCCGGACGGCCGGGTGCTCACGGGCGCGCGGCAGGTGACCGACGCGGTCACCGATTTGATCGGCATGGACCGCGCGCAGTTTTCCCAGGTCGTGATGATTGCGCAGGGCGACTTTTTGCAGCTGCTGCTTGCGGACACCAAGGCGCGCGCTAAAATTTTCCGGCGCATCTTTTCGACCGAGGGCTGTCAACGTTTCCAGCTCGCGCTGAAAGACCGTGCCAGGGACGCCGCGCGCGCATACGACGATCTCAAAAAGAGCATCGGCCAGTACATTGGGCAGATCGTGTGCGAAGGAGAGGGCATGCAGGCGCTGGCCGACGCGCGCGACGCGGGCAACGTGCATGCGCTGGACGAGCTGCTTGCCCTGCTGGAGCAGGCGGTGCAGGTGGATCAGGAGGCGGTTGCCGCTCAGGATGCGGAATTGGACGGCCTGCGGCAGACGCTGGAAGCCCTTGCGGGGCAGGTGCGGCAGGCGGAGCGTGACGCCGCCCTGCGCGCGCAGGTTGCGGACGGGGAACGCCGGAAAACCGAGCTCAAGCAGGAACTGGCCGCATGCGAAAGCGCCTATCAGGCCGAAATCGCGCGCGCGGCCGAGCGCCAGACGATTGCGGCGCGCATTGCGCGGCAGGAGGCCGCCTTGCCGGCATATGGCGAACTGGAGCAGGCGCAAGAGGCGCTGCAGCAGGCCGAAGCCGACGCCCAAAAGGCTGAAGCCGCGCTCTTAAAAGCCAGAACCGAGCAGGAACAAGCGGCGCAGCGCCGTGCGGCCCTGCAGGGGCGGCGGGAAAAATGGAAGGACGCACCAGTGCTTCTCGAACAGGCGCGCGCCCGGGAGACCAAGGCCGCCGCGCATCTGGATGCGCTTGGCGGGCTGACGGGGCAATACAACGCCGCGCGTGCGGCGGCGAAAGCCTACCGGGAAAGCCAGGCCGCGTTTGTGGCGGCGCAGCAGAAGAGTGAACGGCTGGACGCCGGCTTCCGGGATCAGGAACGTGCATTCCTGTGCGAGCAGGCAGGCGTGCTTGCACAGGCGCTGGCGCCCGGTGCGCCTTGCCCGGTATGCGGGTCGCGGGAACATCCTGCGCCCGCCGCGCTGTCCGGGGCGGCGGTGACCGAACAGCAGCTCGAACAGGCGCGTACCGCCGCCGGTACGGCGCGGCGCGAGTCAGCCGAGGCCAGCGGCAAAGCCGCGTCGGCGCGCGCAGAAGCGGAAACGCGCAAGGCCCGGTTGATCCAGGATGCCCAGAAAATTCTCGGCGCCGTGTCGCTGGACGGCCTGCGCGGGCGGTTAACCGCGGAAATCGAGCGGGTCAAGGCCGAAGGCGCGGCGCTTGCGCGCGAAGTGGAAACGCTGGAACAGCGGGCGCGTACTTTGAAGGCCTGCGAGGCTGAACTCGCGCGGCTCGATGCTGCCGGACAGCAGCGGGCGGAAGCCCTCGCTGCGCTGGAACGCACGCACACCGCCTGCGTGCAGCAGCAGGTCGCGCGGCGCGCCGCGGTGGATACTCTGCGCGCGCAGCTGGCGTTTACAAGCAAGACAGATGCGGAAAAGGCGGTGAAACAGGACAAAGCTGCCCTGAACGTCTTGGAAGAGGCGCTGGAAACCGCGGAGTCGGCGTTGCGTGAACGGGAACGGGAGCTTGCGGCACATACGGCGGCGCTCGAAACCCTGCGGCGGCAGCTTCCGGAGGGCGTGCCTGCCGACCTTGCCGCACTCCGCGCGCAGTATCAGGCGCGGGAAGACGCGCGCCGTGCCCTTGACGCCGTCCGCGCCGCGCGGTACAGCCGCTGGGACACCAACGAAAGGCTGCTGGAACGTCTGCGTGCGCAGGGCAGGGCGCTCGGGGAGCAGGAGCGTGCCTGCCTGACGCTCTCCCGCCTGTCCGACACCGCGAACGGCGAGCTTGCCGGACGGCAGAAGCTGGCGTTTGAAAACTACATTCTGGCGTTCTATTTCGATCAGGTTGTCGCGGCGGCAAACGAGCGCTTCCACGATATGACGGGCGGGCAATACCGCCTTGTGCGCAGGCAGGAGGCCTCCGGCCTGCGGCAGCAGACCGGATTGGAGCTGGACGTGCTCGACTACTACACGGGCAAGCAGCGCAGCGTGCGCACGCTGTCGGGCGGCGAATCGTTTCAGGCGTCCCTGTCGCTCGCGCTCGGGCTGTCGGACGTCATCCAGCGGGCGGCGGGCGGCGTGGAGATCGACGCCATGTTCATCGACGAGGGGTTTGGCTCGCTCGACGAGGAAGCGCTCGATCAGGCCATGAACATCCTGGCCCGCCTGACGGATGGGCAAAGGCTGGTCGGCATCATTTCGCATGTCGCCGAGCTGCGCAGCCGGCTGGATAAAAAGATCATCGTCACCCGCGGCCGCGCGGGCAGCAGCCTGCGGCTCGAGGTTTGACCGCCGCGCACGGCAGGCTTTTGCCAAACTGCCTATTTGCAAGACGCGTGTAGGCGTGTATAATAAAACCGAGAACGTATGGAAACGGGCGGGCATCCGCCTTTGGAGGGCTTTATGGAGCATAGGATTCGCGTCACAGCCGAGGTGGCGCTGGAAAATGAGGAAGAAGTGCGCGCGATCATCACCCGCTGCGCGCTCGAAGCGCTGGCCCACGAGGCCGTGGACTTCGAAGCGTTTATTGACGTGACGATCGTGGATGACGCGAGCATCCGCGCGCTGAACGCCGCGTACCGCGAAAAGGATGCGGTGACGGATGTGCTGAGCTTCCCGATGTACGAATTTTATAACGGCAGGCCGCGGGAAGCCCTGGAGGCCGACCCGGAATCGGGCAAGGTCATGCTGGGCGACATGATCCTGAATTACCAGCGCGCGGCCGGGCAGGCGGTCGAATTCGGCCATTCGGCGGCGCGCGAGTGCGGCTTTCTGACTGTGCATTCGGTGCTGCACCTGCTGGGCTTTGACCATGAGCGCGAGGAGGATGACCGCCGCCTGATGCGGAAAAACGAGGAGGAGATCCTCTCCGCCGTGGGGCTGGCCCGCGCATGAACCACGAAATCCGCAAGCTGCGGAAAAGCTTCGGCTATGCGCTGCGAGGCTTCCGGTCGTGCATGCGTACCGAGCGCAATCTCCGCATCCATCTGACGGCGGCCGTGTACGTGTCCGTGTTCGCCTTCCTCGGCGGGCTGGACGGCGTGCGCTACGCGGTGCTGTGCCTGTGCTTTGCGCTCATGATGGCCACCGAGCTGCTCAACACGGCGATCGAGCGTCTGTGCGACCGGCAGGCGAGCGGTTATGACGAGCTGGTCGGGCAGGCCAAAGACATCGCCGCCGCGGCTGTGTTGCTGTGCGCGCTGTTTTGCGTCATCATCGGAGCCGTGTTTTTCCTGCCCTCGGGCGCGCTGCTGCGCGCCGTGCGGGCGCTGGCGGCCAGCCTGTGGAAGCTGGGGCTGCTGCTGCTGTCGCTGCCCGCCGCCACAGGGTTCGTCTTTTTTTACGGCAAACGCTAATGTTCTGAAATAAGGAGAATTTCATGTCGAATATCACAAAAACCGCGATCATTTCTGTGGTTGGCCGCCCGAATGTGGGCAAGTCCACGCTCACGAACAAGCTGGTCGGCTACAAGGTCGCCATTGTGTCGAACAAACCGCAGACCACGCGCACGCGCATCACCGGCGTGCTGACCCAAGGCGACTGCCAGTTTGTCTTTCTGGACACGCCGGGACTGCACAAGCCGCGTTCCAAGCTGGGCGATTTCATGGTCAAGGTGGTCACGGATACGGTGTCCGAGGTCGATGTGGCGGCGCTCGTCGCGGAGCCCAAACCGGAGCCCGGCCCGGCCGAGGAGAGCCTGATTGGGCAGATTCAGGCGGGCGGCATTCCTTCCATCCTGGTTATCAACAAGGTGGACACGGTGCCGCGCGAGGAGCTGCTTGCCGTCATTGCGGCCTATGCCGAAAAACATGATTTTGACGCGGTCATCCCGGTGTCCGCGCGCACGGGCGAGGGCACGGACGTGCTGCTTGCCGAGCTGAAAAAATTTGCGCTCGAAGGCCCGGCGCTGTTCCCGGAGGACATGGTTTCCGACCAGCCCGAGCGCCAGATCGCGGCGGAGATCATCCGCGAGAAGATGCTGCGCCTACTCGAGCGCGAGGTGCCGCACGGCGTCGCGGTCGGCATCGAGCGCTGGAACGAGCGCGAGGACGGCCTTGTCGAGATGAGCGCCACTATTTACTGTGAAAAGGCCAGCCATAAAGGCATCATTATCGGAAAAAACGGCGAGATGCTAAAAAAAATCGGCAAGGCTGCGCGGCTGGACATTGAGAAAAACCTGGATACGCGCGTCTTTTTGGAGCTTTGGGTCAAGGTCAAGGAGGACTGGCGCAACAACACCTTCCAGATGCGCAATTTCGGCTATCAGGACGAGTAACAAACATTTCCTTGCGTATCGCCCGCGTCTTCGGCGCATGCTAGGGATGGAAGGGAGTGTGCAGCATGACGCTTACACAATACTGGGATCTGTTCATCCGCACCGGCGACCCAATGGCCTATATGCAGTACCGGAACATTCAGAGGGAGGAACATGCAGCATCTGACAATCAAAGGGCTTGTGATCCGCGAAACTGATTTTGGCGACGCGGACCGCTACATAACCGTGCTGGCCGAGAGCGGGGCGCGGATGGAAGTGCTGTGCAAGGGCGTGCGCCGCAAAAGCAGCCGCATGGTGGCTGCAGCGCGCCTGTTCTGCTGGAGCGAGCTGACGCTCTATCACGGGCGGGGCAAGTATACGCTTACGGACGCCGAACTTCTGCATTCCTTCTGGGGCGTGGCCGCGGACATGGAAACCTACGCGCTTTGCTGCTATTTTGCCGAGCTTGCGGGCGCGATGACGGACGAAAACGAGGAAACCCCGGCTGTCACGCGGCTATTTCTTTATGCGCTGCGCGCGGTGGCCGACCAGAAGCGCGGACAGAAGCTGGTCAAGGCCGCGTTTGAACTGCGGCTCATGGCCGAGTCGGGCTTTCTGCCCGACCTGGCGGTGTGCGGCGCATGCCAAAACCCGATTGCGGGCGCCGTATATTTTTCGGTGCGCGAGGGCGTGGTGCTGGATGAACAGTGCCTGCGCCGCCTGGGCGGCGGGGATTTTGTGCCCTTGCCGCAGGGAACCTACGCCGCCATGGCGCATATCCTGACCTGTGATGTGCCCCGCGTGTTTTCATTCGCGCTCGGCGGGACGTCCCTTGACCGGCTCGCCAGGGTGTGCGAGGATTACGCGCTCTACTACGCCGAGAGGGGCTTTTCCAGCCTGGAATTTTACCATTCGCTGTTTGCATAAGCTATCATAAATATTTTGGAGCATAAAACATGAATCGATTAGCAGAAAAATCACTTCGGACACTGGAATATTTCACCGTGCTTGACCTGCTGGCTGCGGAAGCGTCGTCCGAGCGCGGGCGGGAGCTGTGCATGGCCCTCCGGCCGGTAACCGATCGCGAGGAGGCCGCGCTCTGGCTCCGGCAGACGACGGACGCCAAGGATCTGATGGTGAAACAGGGCAGCCCGCCGCTCGGCGGCATCCGCAATGTCCTCGGCGCTTTAAAGCGCGCGGACATCAGCGGCGTGCTCAACCTGCGGGAACTGCTGGATGTCGCGTCGCTTTTGCAATGCGCGCGCCTGATGCAGGGCTATTTTGCCGAGCAGGAGGGAAAGACCTCGCTTACGCCCATCTACCGCCTGCTGACCGGCAACCGCACGCTGGAGGAGCACATCACCTCCTGCATTGTCAGCGAGGAGGAAATTGCGGACGGCGCCAGCCCGGAACTGTCCTCCATCCGCCGCCAGAAGCGGCAGATTTCGGGTAAGATCCGCGAGACGCTTGGGCGCATGATCTCAGGAGAGCGCGCCAAATACCTGCAGGAGACCATCATCACCCAAAGAAACGGCCGGTATGTGGTGCCGGTCAAGTCCGAGCACCGCGGCGACGTGCCCGGCTTGGTGCACGATACCTCGTCCTCGGGCGCGACCGTGTTCGTCGAACCGGCCGCGGTCGTGGAGATCAATAACCAGATCAAGATGCTTGAGGGCCGGGAACAGGCCGAAATTGAACGCATCCTCGCGGAATTGTCGAGCGAGGTTTCGATGTACGCCGAGGGCATCCGGCAGGATTACGAGCAGCTCACCGTGCTTGATTTCATTTTCGCACGCGCCAAGCTGTCTTTTAAGCTGAACGCCTGCGCGCCGCATTTCAAGGCAGAGGGCTACGGAGTGGCGCTGAAACGCGCCCGTCATCCGCTTTTGGACCCCCAAAAGGCCGTGCCGATCGATATCGCAATCGGGAACGAGTACGATACGCTCGTGATCACCGGCCCGAACACGGGTGGTAAGACTGTTTCCCTAAAGACGCTCGGCCTGCTGTGCCTGATGGCGGCCTCGGGGCTGCATATCCCGGCGAGCGAGCTTTCCGAGGTCTGCGTGTTCGAGAACGTGTACGCTGACATTGGCGACGAGCAGTCCATCGAGCAGAGCCTGTCCACTTTCTCATCCCATATGAAGACCATTGTGGGCATGATGGAAAAGTGCGCGAAGGGCGACCTTGTGTTGTTCGACGAACTCGGCGCGGGCACCGACCCGGTGGAAGGCGCGGCGCTCGCGGTGTCGGTCATCGGCTATGCGCGCCAGATGGGCGCGTTCGTGGCCGCGACCACCCACTATTCCGAGCTAAAAACCTTTGCGCTCACGACCGAGGGCGTGGAAAACGCATCCTGTGAGTTCGACGTGGGCACGCTGCGGCCGACCTACCGCCTGCTGACCGGTATCCCGGGCAAATCGAACGCCTTTGCGATTGCGGCGCGGCTGGGCCTCCAGCCGGCGATTTTGGAGCGCGCCAGGGAACAGGTTTCCACCGAGGACGCACGCTTTGAAGATGTGCTTGCACAGCTGGAAAAAGAGCGCAAAATGCTCGAAAAGTATAAGGCGGAAGCCGAGCGCCTGCGCTCTGCGGCGCAGAGCGAGCGTGACAAGGCCGAGAACCTGCGAGGCAAGTCCGAGGACGAGGCCGACCGCATTCTGGACGCGGCCCGCCAGAAGGCCGACCGTATCCTGAAGGATGCGCGCATGACAGCCGAAACCGTATTTACCGAGCTGGACGATCTCAAGAAAAAGGCCAACATGAGCGCGGCGGAGCAGAACCTTGCGGCGGCCAAGGCCGCGCTGCGCGGGGTGATCACCCAGACCGAGAGCGAGCTGCGCCGGAAAAAGCAGAAGCGTACCGTCGCTCCGGAGGAACAGAGACCGGTCAAGCGCGGCGACGAGGTGCAGCTGCTGAACGTGTCGAACATCACAGCCGCCGTGCTGACCGACCCCGACCGGGACGGTAATATTCAGGTGCAGGCGGGCATCATGAAGATGACCGTCAAGGTGAGCGAGGTGCGGCTGGTGAGGGCGCCCGACAAGCCCAAACCCAAGACCTTCCGCGCGGGCAGCGGCGGCGTCAAGGAGCTGCGGCTTAAAGCCGCGCCGAGCGAAATCGACGTGCGCGGCATGTGCGCCGAGGAAGCGATTCTGGAGGTCGATCAGTTTATTTCCGGCGCTTTGCTCTCCGGCTTGCCGACGGTGCGTATCATCCACGGCAAGGGCACCGGCGTACTGCGCGCGGCCATTCAGCAGCATCTGAAGCCGAATAAACGCATCAGGAACGTTCGCAACGGCGTTTACGGCGAAGGTGAGAATGGGGTGACCGTTGTAGAGTTTAAATAAATACGGACTTTCAAAAACGGTTATTGTGCAACTTTTTTTACGGTTTATTGGCGAATTGATACAATTAAAAGTGCTTTTTCTCGGAATTTTCTACAAAAACAAAGCCAGAAAGGGAAAATTTGGTGTTGACGAAAGGTTAAAAAAACGGTATTCTATTTGTAGACTTCACTTTGGGAAACTTTATTTTGATTATTGATTCTAAAGAATAGGGAGCGATGAGGAAATGTATTCGAAAGAAGTACAGGTGACCAATCAGGTAGGTCTGTATGCAAGACCGGCAACGTTTTTTATCCAGAAAGCCAACGAGTTTAAGAGCACGATCCTCGTCGAGAAGGAAGAGCGCCGTGTGAATGCAAAGAGCCTGCTGGGCATCCTGTCCCTCGGCATTACCAAGGGCACCACGATTAACCTGATTGCGGACGGCCCAGACGAAGAAGAGGCTGTCAACGCTCTGGTTGAGCTGATCACCTCGAACTTCACCGATTGATTTTCTGTTTGGCTTTCAAAAGCACCGCGAACAGCGGTGCTTTTTCTCGTATGACAAAAACGGCGGATCCGGGCAAACAGCCCGGCGGGCTGTTTGGCGGCGGCCTTGACGTGGAGCGTCACGACGCCGGGAAAGCATCCCCCGGGGCAGGAATGCATTTTCCGCGGGCAGAAAGGCGGAAACGTGCGGATACCGCGGAAAGGAGCAGCCATGAGCGAACGATTTGACGAACTGAAAACCAAGGTTTTGGCTCTGCCGTATCAGCCGGGGGTTTACATCATGAAAAACCGCGCCGGGGAGGTCATTTACGTCGGCAAGGCCAAGGCGCTTAAAAACCGCGTGAGCCAGTATTTCCAGAGCGATTCCCGGCACACGCCCAAGACGCGGAAAATGGTGTCGAACATCTGGGACTTTGACATCATTGTGACCGAATCCGAGTATGAGGCCTTGGTGCTCGAAAACTCGATGATCAAGAAATACAAGCCCAAGTACAACATCCTGCTCAAGGATGACAAGGGCTATCCATATATCCGGGTCACAACCTCGAAGCCCTTTCCGGAGTTTTCGATCGTGTCCAAGCCGCAGGCGGACGCAAACCGCTATTTTGGCCCCTATCTCAGCCGCCATATCGCCTATCAGGTCATTGAAACTATTTCAGAAACGCTCAAGCTGAAAACCTGCCGCCGGGTGTTCCCGCGCGACATTGGCAAGGACCGGCCATGCCTGAACCGTCATCTGGGGCGCTGTCTCGCACCGTGCGCGGGCGGCATTTCGGCGGAGGAATACGCGGCGCTCGTGGGCGAGGGCGTGGCGCTTTTGGAGGGGAACTCCAAAAAGCTAGTGCAGGATCTGGAAGAAAAAATGCTTGAAGCCTCCGAAGAATTGCAATTCGAGCGCGCCGCCCTGCTGCGCGACCGGATCAAGGCCATCCACGCGCTGGGAGAGAAACAAAAGGTGGTCGCGGGCACGTTTGCCGATCTGGACGCCCTGGCCTTCGTGCAGGGACAGACCAAGGGCTGCGTGGTTGTGCTGCATTATCTGGGCGGTGCGTTGCAGGACAAGGAATACACGATCATCGACGGCGCGACCAGCGAGGATGCGGGCGAGGTGCTTGGCGCGTTCATCAAGCAGTATTATTCGCTGCGGCAGGCGGCGCCGAGGACTGTGCTGCTCAGTGACGCCATTGAGGATATGGACGCGGTAGCGGGTTTCCTTTCGTCCATTGCGGAGCGTAGGATTGACCTTGCGGTGCCGCAGCGCGGGAAACGCCGCGATCTCATCCGGCTGGCGCAGAAAAACGCCGCCGAGGAGATTTCACGCGCGGAAACCAATCAGGAGCGGCGCTATAAGTCGCTCGAGCTGCTGCAAGGCATGACCGGTCTGGAAGAGCTGCCCGTCCTGCTTGAAAGCTATGATATTTCCAACTTTGCAGGCGCGGATACGGTCGGCTCCATGGTCGTGTTCGAGCACGCGCAGCCGAAACGCAGCCGTTACCGCCGTTTCCAGATTGCGCGCGCCGCCGAAGGGCAGGACGACTACGCCTCCATGGCGGAAATGCTCACCCGCCGTTTGCAGCGCTGGAAGGAGGGCGATGAAAAATTCTGCCCGCTGCCGTCCGCGTTCCTGATTGACGGCGGCCTTGGCCATGTGCGCACCGCGCAGGCCGTATTGGATTCGTTTGGGGTGACAACGCCCTGCTTCGGCATGGTCAAGGACGATCATCACCGCACGCGCGGCCTGGTCGCGCCCGACGGCCGGGAATTCGGCATTTCGACCGTACCCGCTGTGTTTGCGCTCATCGGCCGCATTCAGGAGGAAACCCATCGGTTTGCGATCACCTACAACCGCACGCTCGGCGCAAAGCGCATGCGCGGCTCCACGCTCGATAAAATCGAAGGTGTGGGCGACAAGCGAAGAAACGAGCTTTTGAGGCATTTTAAGACCATTGACGCGATTAAACGCGCCTCGCTGGACGAATTGCAGCGCGTTGTACCTGCGAACACCGCCCGGGCCGTATTTGAGTTTTTCAGCAAAGACGAAAAAGGAGACCATCCATGCGAGTAATATCCGGATCGGCGCGGGGCCAAATAGGCCGGCGGCCTATTTGGCGGCCATCTCGCCGAAGGCGCATGGCCGGAGCCCGTAGGCCTCTGTCCTTATTCCCGCGCTGGGCGCGGATTTCTTGAGAGCAGGTACAGGCCCGGGGCGGGGACGCATGATCCGCGGGCAGGGACGCATGAACGAACGCGCCGAAAGAAAGGAAAATGAATAATGCGAGTAATATCCGGATCGGCGCGGGGCTGCAAGCTTCAGCCCGTGCCCGGCATGAACACCCGGCCGACCACCGACCGCGTCAAGGAATCGGTGTTCAATATCATCCAGAACGAGATCTGCGGCGCGCGTGTGCTTGATTTGTTTGCGGGCACCGGCCAGCTGGGGATCGAGGCCCTCAGCCGCGGCGCGGCGTCCTGTGACTTTGTGGACCAAAGCCGCGCCGCGCTTGCGGTCATCCGCAAAAATATCCAGGCTGCGCGGGTGGAAAGCCGCAGCTGTATACACAGCGGCGGGGCGGCGGCATTCGTCTCCCGCTGCGGGAAGGGGAGGTACGACCTTATCCTTTTGGATCCTCCCTATGGTGGAAAAATTCTGAATGACGCACTTTTTGCCATCAATAGGTTTGACATTTTGTCCCCCTCTGGTATAATATTATGCGAAAGCGCGCTTGAGGATGAATTTGACGCACCCTTCGCGCCCGGCCGGGAATACCGCTATGGCGCGACCCGGATCACCGTTTTCCGAAACGATCAGACAGAGAGAACTGAATTATGAAAATTGCAATTTATCCGGGCTCCTTTGATCCGGTCACGCTGGGCCATCTGGACATCATCGAACGCGCATCAGAACTATTTGACAAACTGATTGTTGTGGTGATGCACAATGTATCGAAATTCCCGATTTTTACGGCGGAGGAACGGATGCACCTGCTGCGGTGTGTGACCGATCATCTGCCGAACGTCGAAATTGACGGCTACAGCGGCCTGCTTGCCGACTATGCGGGTAAGCGTGGCGCGTGCACGATCGTCAAGGGCCTGCGGGCGATGAGCGACTTTGAAAACGAGTTTTCCATGGCGCTTGCCAACCGCAAGCTGAACCCGGACGTAGACACAGCATTTTTGATGACCAGCGCGGAATATATGTACCTGTCCTCCTCAATGGTCAAGGACATCGCGCTGCATGGCGGCTCCATTGCGGGGTTTGTGCCCCCGAAAATCGAGAAAGAGATATTACATCGTGTGCGAAAGGATGGATAAAAGATGGCAACGGTAGAAGAACTGGTCAATAACCTATACGAAATGGTGCAGGACGCCGGCGCGGTGCCCTTTACCGACAAGTGCATGCTCGAGCGTGACCGTGTGCTCGATATGCTGGACGAGCTGCGCGTTTCCCTGCCCTCGGATATCAAGATGGCGCAGGACATCGTGGAAAAGCGCAATGAGCTGATTGCGGCCGGCAAGCGCGAGGCGGATGCGCTCAAGAAGCAGGCCGAGGAATCGGCCCGCGTGATGGTCAGCGAGACCGAGGTGGTCAAGGCGGCGCGCGCCAAGGCCAAGGAAATCCTCGTCAATGCCGAGACCCAGTCCCGCGAGCTGCACAAGGCGGCAAACATGTATTGCGAGGACACACTGAAGCGCACGGAGGAGTCGGTTGCGCTTGGCCTGGAAGAAGTGAAGAAGGCGCGCGTGCGTTTTCGTGAACTTGCCAGCAAAAGCCAGGTATGACAATTACTGATATTGTTCAAACTGCATAACAACGGGGGCGGACACTGGTTTGGCGGTGCCCGCCCTTTTTTGCCCATCTGTTGCGAACATGAGTTCGAACCCTGGAAATGGTGCAATATTCTGCGGAAACATAGAATAAAACCGCCTGTTGGATTTCAGAAAAGTTCTGAATCAGGGTTGCAAAACGATGACAAAAAGAGTATAATGAATCCAAGGTGGTGGAAGGTGGCGCAAAGTGTGGCGTCCTGCCGCATACGGAAAGCGGGGTGACGGCTCATGAAGGGCGAATACAGGCATTCAATCGACGTGAAAGGCCGTCTGTTTATCCCGGCAAAACTCCGCGAGGAGCTTGGCGAACGCTTCACCGTGACGCGCGGCTTGGACAAATGCCTTGCCATCTATCCGGAAAACGAATGGAATATCCTCGAAGAGCGCATCCGCGCGCTGCCGATGAGCAAGGCGCGCGATTTGCAAAGGTTCTTTTTTTCCTCTGCGTTTGACGCGGAGCTGGACAGCCAGGGGCGCATCCTGCTGCCGGCCGGCCTGCGGAAATATGCGGAGCTTACCAAGGAAGCGGTCATCACCGGCGTTTCCGGCCATGCCGAAATCTGGGACGCGGCCCGCTGGGACGCATACAACGATGCCATCACAGAAGAGCGCATCATCGAGGCCATGGAGGAACTCGGCTTCTAATCCACTGCTGCACAAAGAGAGTAAACCAATGAATCATACCGAATTTCATCATATTTCGATCCTGCTGGACGAGTGCCTCGACGCGCTCCAAATCCGGCCGGATGGGACTTACATGGACGCGACGCTTGGCGGCGCGGGGCATTCGCTTCGCATCGCGCAGCGGCTCGGACAGGGCGGCCGTCTGATTTGCATCGACCGCGACGACGAGGCGCTCGCAAACGCCCGCAAACGGCTCGCGCCGGTCTGGGATCGCGTGACGCTCGCAAAAAGCGATTTTCGCGCGCTGGACGAAGTGCTGGCCGCCGAGGGGCTGGACGGCGCGGACGGCATCCTGTTCGACCTCGGCGTGTCCTCGCCGCAGCTCGACGAGGCCGAACGCGGGTTTTCCTACATGCACGACGCACCGCTCGATATGCGCATGGACCGGCAGCAGACGCTGACCGCTTATGACGTGGTCAACACATGGAGCCGGGAGGACATCCGCAGAATTTTGTTCGAATACGGCGAGGAACGCTATGCGCCCCTGATCGCGGCCGCGATTGAGCGCAGACGTGCCGAACAGCCGGTTGAGACCACCGGGGAACTGGCGGATCTCATCCGCGGGGCGATGCCTGCGGCTGCGCTCCGCGAAAAGCAGCATCCGGCCAAGCGCTCGTTCCAGGCCATCCGTATTGCGGTCAACGACGAGCTGGGCGCGGTGCGCGAGGCGATGGGCAAGGCCATCGACGTGCTGAAGCCGGGGGGGCGGCTGGCCGTCATCACCTTCCACTCGCTGGAGGACCGCATTGTAAAGGAAGCATTCCGGTCGGCGGCGCAGGGCTGCACCTGTCCGCGCGATTTCCCGGTGTGCGTGTGCGGGAAAAAGCCGCGTGTAAAACTCATCAGCCGCAAACCCATCCTGCCGGGGGCGGCGGAAGTCAAGGAAAATGCGCGGGCGCGCTCGGCGAAGCTGCGCGTGTGTGAGAAACTGTAAAATTGGGGAGACCATTCGGAAAGGGAGAGGAGCATGGCACAAATTGACGAGCGCCAGGTGCTGGCACAGGATCAGCAGCTGCCCAATATGGAACTGCCTATGGCGGTTCGTGTGCGCCGGGTGCGCAAACGCATCCGCCATGCCGTGACCCCGGTCCGGGTGCTGTTCACCGCCGCAGTGGTCGCGCTGTGCATGACCCTGCTGTATAACCAGATGCATCTGACAAGGCTGACCAAGGAAATTGGGGAGCAGCAGGCCGCGTTGGACGAACTGCAAAGCGAATATGTTTCGCTGAAGACCCAGCAGGAGCAGGCGCTGAGCATCAGCTACGTGGAAGAATACGCGCAGGATACGCTTGGCATGGTCAAGATGGATCCATCGCAGGTGGAATACATAGAAATGACGAACCCGGAAGTCACCGAGGTTTCAAACGCCGGTGCGACGCTGGGGGACGCGGTCGCAAATCTGATGCGCAGCTTTACAGCCGTGCTGGAATATCTGCGGTAATCCGCAGAATAGGATAGGTACTACGGGAGTGAGAGGTGGAAAATGCTTCTACTCCCATTTGTTGTTTTTGGGCGCCGGCAGGGCGCGGGGCCGGGATGCCGGTTCCTGAACTTTTGGAGGACATCGAATCATGCGGATACCCAAGCCGAAAAGACGCGAAAAAAGGCCAAATTCCCAGATGCGCTGCCGCATTGCGGTGCTGATTATTTTCCTCTCCGTGGTGGGCTTCGCCGCGGTGGGCGTGCGCCTGTTCTGGATGCAGGTCGTGCGATATGACTTTTATGAGGAAAAGGCGCTGAGTTTCCAGACCCGCGACACCATCATTGAGCCGAAACGCGGCACCATTTACGACCGCAATATGAAAGTGCTGGCCGAATCCGCCGCCACCGAAACCGTGCTCATCAACCCCAAAGGGCTGAGCAACTGGGTGACCGAAAAAAACAAGCGCGCCGAGGAGGGGCAGCCGAAGCTGTCGCTCGAGGACGTGCAGGAGCAAGTCGCGCAGATTTTGAGCGACAACCTCGAGCTGGTGTATGACACGGTGCTGAAAAAGGTGCAGCGCACCGAGATGCAGTCGATGGAGATCAAGGGCGGCGTGGAAAAGGACGTGGTCAATAAGATCTACGCCGATATGAAAACCGCCGAAATCCCGACCGGTTCGGGGCGGTCGATTTATACGACTCCGGATACCAAGCGCTATTATCCTTACAGCTCCTTTGCCTCGCAGGCCATCGGCTTTCTGAACATCAACGGCGCGGTCGGTGGTATTGAGCTGCAATACAACGAAGTGCTTTCGGGCACAAGCGGCCGCGTGGTGCGTGCGGCGAACGCGCAGAACTCGGATATGCCGTTTGAATATGAGCAGTATATCCCGGCCGAGGACGGCTCGTCGATTGTGACCACGCTGGATGAAACCATTCAGCATTATCTCGAAAAGCATCTGGAGACCGGCCTTGCCGACAATCCGCAGGCGCGCGGCGGCCTGTCCGGCATTGTCATGGACATCAAAACCGGCGAAATCCTCGGGATGGCAAATATGCCCGATTTTGATGTGAATGCATACGATACGATCGAGAAGGACAGCCTGTACTATAACGAGCTGATGGGCGAGATTGAGCAGTATTTTACGAAAAACGGGATCAGCGGCACGGTTGGGGAAGGTTACCTGACAAACGGCCTTTGGGCCGAGCTGCCGCAGGGCATGAGTGACGACCAGAAAAAGGATCTCGATGCGCTGCGCACCGACAAATTGCAGGCCATGTGGAGAAACCACATTGTTTCAGATACGTATGAACCTGGTTCGACCTTCAAACTCATGACCGTAGCGACCGGCCTCGAGACGCACGCCGTCAGCGAGAGCGACAGCTTTACCTGCGGCGGCTCCATGATGGTTAAAGGCTGGAACAAGCCCATCAAATGTCACAAGATTGCCGGCCACGGCACGCAGACCCTGACGGAAGCGCTGATGAACTCGTGCAACGTGGCCATGATGCAGATCGCGGCCAAGGTCACCGGCGACAGCTTCTTTGATTACTTTGAGGCCTTTGGCCTGACCGAAAAGACCGGAATCGACCTGCCGGGCGAAACCAAACCCTCCACGGTGCTGTACCACACCAAGCAGGAGCTGATTGAAACCCCGTCCGACTTGGCAACGGCGTCGTTCGGCCAGCGCTTTCAGGTCACCCCACTCCAGATGATCACCATGGTGTCCGCCATCGTGGACAACGGAAACCTCAAAACCCCGCATATGGTGCGGCAGATCCTCAATTCGGACGGTTCGGTGCGCCGGACCATTGGCGCAGAGGTCAAGCGGCAGGTGGTTTCCGCCGAGACTTCCGCCTTTATGCGCCAGGCGATGGAGTCTGTTGTTTCGGACGGCACCGGCAAAAATGCTTATGTTGCAGGCTACCGCGTGGGCGGCAAGACCGCAACCTCGGAAATTGCCAAAAAATATGACAGCGAGGGGAACTGCCTGGACAACGAGGATCGCTATACCGCATCCTTCATCGGCGTGGCGCCCATGGATGACCCCCAGGTCGCCGTACTCGTCGCCATCCAGGATCTGCCTGAGAGTGCGCCCCATGGCGGCGGCGCGATTGCGGCGCCGATCGTCGGCCGTATCCTGACCGACGTGCTGCCTTATCTTGGTGTGGAGCAGAGCTACGACGACTCGGAAAGCGACCGCCGCGAATACGAAGTGCCGAGCCTGATCAATCAGAGCCCGGAGGATGCGCAAAGCGCAATCGCCAGCGCAGGCCTCACCTGCCGGTTTGTGGGCGAAGGCAGCCAGGTCACCGATCAGGTGCCGTCCGGCGGCGTGAAAATTCCGGCGGAAAGCCAAGTCATCCTGTATCTTGGCGGCGAAAAGTCGAATGAAATGATCACAGTGCCCAAAGTGCTCGGCGAGCACCCGTCCACCGCCAGGGAGAGGCTGGAAAACAACAACTTGTATATGCGCCGCACGGGCATCAAAACCAGTCAGACCAACAGCGGAACCGTCGCGGTGCAGCAGAACCCGGCCGCAGGCACCGAGGTGCCGATCGGCACAGTCATCACCGTTTCGTTTGAGAACAGCACCGGCGTCAGCGACCGCTGACCCGGGGAAACAAAGGAGAACAAATTATGAAATTATCCGCACTGCTGAAGGACATGGACATCTTGAGGAACACGGTCTCCGGCGACCCAGAGATCGGGGAGGTCCGGTATGATTCGCGCGCCGTCCAGCCGGGAGATCTGTTTGTCGCCATCCGCGGTTATGAGACCGACGGCCATAAGTACATCCCCTCTGCGCTCGAAAAGGGCGCGGCGGCTGTCGTGTGCGAGCAAGCGGACGATGGCGTTCCGGCGGTGATTACGGAAAATTCCCGCCGTGCGCTCGCCATCATTGGGGCAAACCGCTTCGGACACCCGGCACGTAAGCTGAAAATGATCGGCGTGACCGGCACCAACGGCAAGACCACCACAACCTATCTTATCAAGCACATCCTGGAGGCGCAGGGGGCGAAGGTGGGCCTGATCGGCACCAACCAAAACCTGATCGGGGAGGAGGCGATCGACACCGAGCGCACCACGCCCGAGTCCTACGAGCTGCACGCGCTGTTTGCGCGCATGGCTGAGGCCGGCTGCACGCATTGCGTGATGGAGGTTTCCTCGCATTCGCTCGTCCTGGACCGTGTGTACGGCATCCATTTCGCGGCCGGCGCGTTTACCAACCTGACGCAGGATCATCTGGATTTCCATAAGACTATGGAGGAATACCGGAAGGCCAAGGCTCTCCTGTTCACCATCTGTGACAAGGGCGTCATCAATATGGATGATCCGGCGAGTGAAAAGATGCTGCTCGACGCGACGTGCCCCATTGAGACCTTCTCGGCAAAGCACGATACCGCCGACCTCGCGGCCAAGGATATCCGCCTGCACACGGACAGCGTGGATTTTGTCGCCTCCGCCGAGGAGGGCATTGCCCGCGTACATCTCGGCATCCCGGGACAGTTCTCGGTTGCCAATGCGCTGGCCGCGCTCGGCGTGTGCCGCGCGCTCGGCGTGCCGCTTGCGGACGCGGCGGCGGCGCTCAAAACAGCGCACGGCGTCAAGGGCCGCGTGGAGGTCGTGCCGACGGGCACCGATTACACGGTTCTCATCGACTACGCCCATTCGCCGGACGGCGTGGAAAACGTGCTGCGCGCCGTGCGCGGCTTTACCAAGGGGCGCGTGATCGCGCTGTTTGGATGCGGCGGCGACCGCGACCGCACCAAGCGCCCGAAGATGGGCGCGATTGCGGCAAGGCTGGCGGATTTCTGCATTGTTACCAGCGACAACCCGCGCACCGAGCAGCCCGAAGCCATCCTTGCGGATATCCTCGAAGGTATGAAGGACAGCAAAACGCCCAAGGAAGTCCTTGTGAGCCGCCCGGAGGCCATCCGCTTCGCGCTCGGCATGGCGCAGAAGGGCGATACCGTTGTCCTCATGGGCAAAGGCCACGAAACCTATCAGGAGATCAACCACGTCAAGCATCATCTTGACGAAAGAGAAGTGGTCGCTGCGTATTTCGGCAAATAACGCTGGATTTTCGGGTCCAGTGTGCTATAATTCATTACGCCGCCCGTCCGAAAGCGATGGGCGGGTCAGTTTTTACATAGGGGTGGAGATATGGAAAGCTTTCTGCTGTCGCAGGCCGCGGACTGGACGCACGGCGAGGCAACGGGTGAAGCCCAAATTACAAGCGTCGTAAAAGACAACCGGGAGGTTGTCCCAGGCTGCCTGTTTGCCGCCATCCGGGGCGAGCGGTTTGACGGCCATGATTTTATTCCGGAAGCTGTGAAGAATGGCGCAGCCGCGGTTTTGAGCGCGCGCAGGGACGAAACCTACGACGCGCCGGCGCTGTACGTGGACGATACGAGACAGGCCATGCTGGATCTCGCGGGCGGCTACCGCGACCGGTTTGACTGCCCGGTGGTGGCCATCACCGGCTCGGTCGGAAAAACCACGACGCGTGGCATGACGGAGGCGGTGCTCGGCCGCCTGTACGAGACTCACGCGACCACGGGCAATCTCAACAACCAGCTTGGCCTGCCGCTTTCGGTGCTCGGGCTGGAATCCCGCCATGAGGCTGCGGTGTTTGAGATGGGTATGTCCGGATTCGGGGAAATTGCGTCCATGGTCGACTGCGCCAAGCCGAGCATTGCGGTCATCACCATGATCGGCACCTCCCATATTGAATTCCTTGGCTCACGCGAGGGCATCTGCCGCGCCAAAATGGAGATTTTGGAGGGCTTGGCCGCGCGTGGCGGCATTGCGGTGCTGAACGGCGACGAGCCGCTGTTGTGGGACAAACGCGACCATATCTATGGCCGAAAGGTCTGGTTCGGCATTGAAAACCCGAACTGCGACGTGCGCGCCGGGAATATCGCGGCGACGCCTTCGGGTGTATCGTTCACCATCCGCCTGCCCGAGGGCTCATTCCCGGTGCAGCTTTCCATCCCGGGCGAGCACAATGTCGGCAATGCGCTGGCCGCCGCTGCGGTCGGCTGGCTGCTCGGCGTGGAGCCGGACGATATTGCGGCCGCGCTCGCGGCCTACCAGCCCGACGGCCGACGGCAGAAGCTTTATGAGAAAAACGGCTTTACCATTTATGAGGATTGCTATAACGCGAGCCCGGATTCGATGAAGGCCGCGCTTAAGGTGCTCGGCAGCCAAAAGGGACGCAGGCTGGCTGCGCTCGGCTCCATGCTCGAGCTGGGGGAGCACGCCGTGGAGGGGCACCGGGAAGCCGGCCTTGCGGCAGCGGAATACGCCGACGCCGTGTACCTCTACGGCGGGAACGCCGCCGACATGGCGGCCGGTGCGCGCGAGGGCGGTATGGCCGCGGAAAACATTCAAATATTCGATACGCATGAAGCGCTTGCGGCCGCGCTGAAAGCGGACGCACGGCCGGGGGATGCGCTGCTGTTCAAGGGCAGCCGCAGCATGCGGATGGAAAACGCAATGAAACGGTTCCTGGGGGAGGAAGTTTAACGGATGAAAACCATTTTACTGGCAGCCGTGATCGCATTTGCGGTGACGGCGGCGATCGGCATGCCGGTCATCCACTGGCTGCGCAAGATGAAATTTGGCCAGAAGATTCTGGAGATCGGCCCCAAGTGGCATATGAACAAGCAGAATATTCCGACTATGGGCGGATTTATGTTTATGCTCGGCATCACGGTGAGCATGCTCATCCTGGGCGCGCTGACCGGGCAGCTCGCGGCGGGAGGCCACGCGGTGGGCAATTTCTTTGCCGTGCTGCTGATTGCGCTGGCTTACGGACTGGTCGGTATGGTCGACGACTGGGCAAAGATTAAGAAAAAGCAGAACGCGGGCCTGAGCGCAGGGCAGAAAATGCTGCTTCAGATTGTCGTGGCTGCGGTGTTCCTGTCCCTGCTGCGCCTGACCGGCGGCCTGAGCGCAGGCCTCTGGATTCCGGGCGCAAACGTCACGCTGGAACTGCCGTGGGTCGTTTACCTGATTTTTTCGATTGTGGTTGTGGTGGGCTGCGACAATGCCGTGAACCTGACCGATGGCATCGACGGCCTGGCCGCCAGCGTGACCGTTCCGGTCGCAATCTTTTTTGCCGCAGTCGGTTACTGCCAGCAAAATCCGGGCGTGATGGCGTTTGCTGGCGCGCTCGCGGGCGCGTTGCTCGGTTTCCTGATCTTCAACTTTAACCCCGCGAAGGTGTTCATGGGCGACACCGGTTCGCTTTTCCTTGGCGGCGCGGTCGCCGGCCTGGCGTTTGCGTGCGATATGCCGCTCATGCTGCTGCCCGTCGGCTTCATTTATATCTGCGAAACCCTTTCGGTTATTTTGCAGGTCTCCTATTTTAAGGCAACCCATGGTAAGCGCCTGTTTAAAATGGCGCCGGTTCATCATCATTTTGAAATGTGCGGCTGGGGCGAACGAAAGATCGTCGGCGTCTTTACCGCAATCACTGTTGTTATGTGCATCCTCGCGTGGATGCTGTTCCGCGCTTCGCTGTAAGCAGGGACCGGACGCGCACGGGATGGGAAAGGGAAAGGTTTATGCCAGCTCGATCGGTACAACTTTACGAACGCGAACGCCGCGCGCCAAAGCCGCAGCAGCCGGTGAAATCCAGCGGCCTCGGCAAACTGGACGCCGGCACGCTGATTATGATCCTCCTGCTGCTGATTGTGGGGCTCATCGCCCTGTTTTCCGCAAGCTATCCGGCGGCGCTCTATAAATTTGGCGACCCTACGAAATTCATCCGGCAGCAGGCGCTGTTCGGCGCCGTTGGGATTGCAGCAATGCTGTTCGTGTCCATGGTGGATTATCATTTGTATGCGCGCATCCAGAAAGTGCTGTTCGCCGTCGGGATTGCGCTGCTGATTCTAGTTCTGATCCCGGGTGTGGGCAAGACCCACAACAATGCGACCCGCTGGATTCAGCTGCCCGTGATTGGGGAATTCCAGCCGTCCGAGCTGATGAAGACCGCGGTCATCCTGTCGTTTTCCTATTACGCGGCCAAAGCGGGCCAGAAGATCCGCACCCTGCGTTACGGCCTGCTGCCGTATATCGGAGCGCTCGGCGTGATCGCCTTCCTGCTGTACCGCGAACCGCATCTGTCCGCGACTATCATCATCCTGGGCCTTGGCCTGTGCATCCTGTTTGTCGCCGGCATCAAAATCTGGTATTTCTTCCCGATGGGGGGCGCGGCGGCCTGCGCCTTTGCGCTGGCCTACAACACCGACCGCTTTGCGCACGTGCGAGACCGTATCGCGGTGTGGATCAACCCGTTCATCGACCTCAAAAACAAGGGGTGGCAGGGCGCAAACAGCTTTGTCGCCATCGGTTCGGGCGGCCTGTGGGGCGTTGGCCTCGGGCAGGGGCGCCAAAAGCACCTGTATCTGCCGGAGCCGCAGAACGATTTCATTTTCTCGTCGTGGTGTGAGGAAACCGGGCTGATCGGCGCGATCCTTGTAATGATCATGTTCGGGTATCTGATTTACCGCGGGCTGTATATTGCCCGCAATGCCAGGGACAAATTCGGCTGCCTGGTGGCGGTCGGCATTACCTGCAAACTGGCCATCCAGACGCTCGTCAACCTGTTTGTTGTCAGCGGCCTGTTCCCGGTGACGGGTGCAAGCCTGCCGTTTTTCAGCTACGGCGGCACGGCGCTGCTCATCCAGCTGGGCGAAATGGGGATTTTGCTGAATATTTCACGAAGTATGACGCGGGACAGCGGTTAGCAGAAAGAGGGGGAACTATGAAACTCTACATCACCGGCGGCGGCACGGGCGGGCACGTCACGCCCGGCCTGGCCATTGCCCGCTATTTTCAGCAGAAGCGCCCGGATACCGAGGTGCGGTTTGCAGGCACCAGCAAGGGCATCGAATCCCGGCTTGTGCCGCGTGAAGGCTATCCGCTGGACGTGATTGAAATCACCGGACTGCGGCGTTCGCTCCGCCCGGGCGCGATTGGCCATAACGTGAGCGCCGTCTATCAGACCCTGACGGCACAAAGCAAAGCCAAAAAGCTTTTGAAACAACACCGGCCCGACTGCGTCATCGGCTGCGGCGGCTATGCCAGTTTCCCGGTTGTCAGCGCCGCGCAGAAGCTTGGCATCCCGACGGTGCTGCTGGAGGTCAACGCCCTGCCGGGTGTGACCACCAAAATGCTTGCAAAAAAGGCGAAAAAGGTGCTGATCTGTTTCGAAGAAGCGCGCGCATTGCTCGGTGGCGGCGATAATATTTTTATGACCGGTTCGCCGGTGCGCACCGAGATCGTGTTTGCCGACCGCGCCGCAGCGCGCAAAAAGCTTGGCCTCGCGGACAGCGACCGCATGGTGGTGTCCTTTTGGGGCTCTATGGGCGCAAAATACATGAACGAGCACATGGCCGACATGCTGGCGCTCGAAGCTGGGCAGCGCACCGCGTTCCGGCACGTGCACGCGACCGGCTCGGCGGCGTTTGAAACCGTGAAGGCGATGGTGGCGGAAAAAGGCGTCGATCTGGCGCGGCACCCGAACCTCCGCCTGACCGATTACATTTACGACATGGCCGACCAGATGGCGGCCGCCGACCTGGTCATCTGCCGCGCGGGCGCGGCAACCATCGGGGAGCTGTGCGCGCTCGGCCGCGCGTCGATTATGGTGCCTTCGCCGTATGTCGCGGAAAATCACCAGGAAAAGAATGCCCGCGCGCTGGAAAAAGCCGGCGCGTGCCAGGTGCTGCTCGAAAAGGAATCGAGCGGCGCAAAGCTGCTCGGCATGACGGCCGCCCTGCTGGCTGACGATGCGGGACGCGCGGAGATGGCGGCCTGTGCCGCCCGTCTCGCGACACTGGATGCAGGGGAAAAAATCTACCAGCACATTTTGGAGGCCATCGGCTAAACGGGACGGCCACGGACAGGAGGAAGCATGAGCAAAAAACGATCCAGGCAGCGCCCGGGGGCACAGCGGCCGCGGCCGCCCGGTATGGAACCGGCGCCCATGCAGCAGCCTGCTCCGGGGATGCAGCCCGCGCCGCGCACGCAGGCAATCCCCAAAAAGAAAAAGCGCAGGCGCATGCCGCAGCCTCAGCAGCTCAGCCGTTCCGAGCGGCAGCGCAGGCTGGTGCGCCGCAGCCGCAGGCGGCAGATCACCCGCCGCATTGCATTCCTCATCCTGACGCTCGGCGCGGCCTTTCTGGCGGTGACCGTGTTTTTCCGGGTGGACAAGCTGGATGTGACCGGCACCGCCCATTATACCGCGGACGAAATCACGGCCACGCTTGGCATTGAGAAGGGGGACAACCTGTTTTCCTTCCGGGTGTCGTCGCTGGAAAAGAAAATTCTGAAAGCCTATCCTTATCTCAGCCGTGTGACCATTGAGCGGCAGCTGCCCGACGGCCTGCTGGTCAAAGCTGTGGATGCGGCGCCGGCGATGGCGGTGGATGTAGAGGGCGGCGGCTGTTTCCTGGCGGACGCGCAGGGCAAGCTGCTCGAGCAGGCCGCGAGCGCGCCCGAAGGCGTCGCACCGGTCACGGGCGTGACCATTGCGGGCGGCAAAGCCGGCCAGACGCTGACCGGGGAGGACGGCGGCCATGTCGAAATACTGCTGGACGTCACCAAAGCCCTTGATCAGCAGGGCATGATGGAGGACGTGGATTTTATCAATGTATCGGCTGCATATGACGTGCGGTTCGGCTACCTTGGCCGGCTGGATGTGCGCCTTGGTGAAGCTACCAAGCTCCCCGAAAAGCTGCGCATGCTTTCGCGTATTGTAAGCGATGAACTTTCGCCGTCCGACGTCAATATCATCTACTTGAAAGACCCGACCACGGCGTACTGCCCGCCCACCACGCCCGAGCAGATTGAGCAGTCGGCGCTTCCTCTCGATGACATTACCCCGGTCGATGAGCCTGAGCCGGATGCGTCCTGAAACCGCCCCGCAGCCCATTGAAAAGCAGTAAAATTTGTCTGGTCTTGGCAAAGCATACCGCTTTTTCCGGGCAGGCCGGGGGCTGCTTCTGCATTTTCAACAATTTTTCACGATTGCGGCATTTTTAGTTGCAAAACGCGCCGCGAAGGGTTAAAATTATAACGATAGGGCAGTATACCTTATCGGTTTCCCGGATACCGGGCCGCCGCCTGGCGGCGCATCCAAACGGAACAGACATCTGAGCGGATTTTCAGCTTTTGATACGGATAAAGAGAAGACCAAATTAAACGGAGGACGGCAAGAATGAGCTTTCAGTTTGAAGACACTATGGACAATGTAGTAAATATTAAGGTCATCGGCATCGGCGGCGGCGGCAACAACGCGGTCAACCGCATGATTTCCGGCGGCATGCAGGGCGTGGAGTTCATCGCCATCAACACCGATAAGCAGGCCCTCAATTATTCGCAGGCAAGCACCAAAATCCAGATCGGTGAAAAGCTGACCAAGGGCCAGGGCGCAGGCTCCAACCCGGCAGTTGGCCAGAAGGCCGCCGAGGAGAGCAAGGACGAAATCCAGGCCGCGCTCGAAGGCGCGCACATGGTCTTTATCACCGCCGGCATGGGCGGCGGCACCGGCACCGGCGCAGCGCCCGTGGTTGCGGAGATCGCGCACAACATGGGTGCGCTGACTGTTGGCGTCGTGACCCGCCCGTTCAGCTTTGAAGGCAAAAAACGCATTGACCAGGCCCTGCAGGGCATTGAGGCCATGCGTGAGAACGTGGATTCGCTCGTCATCATCCCGAACGAGCGCCTCAAGCTGGTTTCCGAGCAGAAGATCACCTTTAAAAACGCATTCGATATCGCGGACGGCGTCCTGCGTCAGGCGGTTTCCAACATTTCCGACCTGATCACTGTGCCGGGCTTCATCAACCTGGACTTCGCGGACGTCAGCAGCATCATGAAGGATGCAGGCTTCGCCCATATCGGCACCGGCAAGGCGGCCGGCAAGGAGAAGGCGGCCGAGGCCGCCAAGATGGCGATTTCCAGCCCGTTGCTGGAGACCTCTATCGAGAGCGCACGCGGCGTCATCCTGTCCATCATTGGCTCGGATGACATCGGCCTCGACGAGGTTGAGACCGCGGCCGGCATGGTGCAGCAGGCTGCGCATCCGGATGCGCACATCATCTTCGGCGCTTCCATCGATGAGGAACTCGACGATGAAATCCGCGTGGTCGTCATTGCGACCGGTTTCGATAAGGTTCCCGCTTCCGCGGTTGGCGCCGAAGAACTGCAGAACGGCTCGAGCCCGTATGCAGGCGCGCGCAACAAGGCGGCCGCAGCGGATGCGAAACCCGCTTCGGACGACCCGTTCGAGACCATCATGCAGATTTTCAACCACAAAAATTCTTAATATTCACGAGTTACATAAACCAAATAAACAGCCCTTTCAAAAGAAGGGCTGTGAGGCTGTCGAAAAACTGCGTTTTTCGAACAGCCTTCGATCGAAACCACGCTTTCGATCGAGTATTCCGGCGGCTGCGCGCGCCCTTACGGGCACACTTGCCGTCGGTTTGTATAAAAACCCACGCACATGTCGCGGGTTTTTATGGATTTCGCCGCAAGCGGCGAAATCCTGTTTGAAGCGCGCTGCGGCGCGAAGGACTTTTTTGACAGTCTGACAGCCCTTTCAAAAGAAGGGCTGTTTTTACCGCCGCCTGGCGGATATCATTTGAAAGAAAAAGGGGGTATCGCCGCCGTGAGCCCGGAACCTGGTAGTCATAGACGAAGAAGAATCAAATACGCACGGCGGAGCCTCGCGGACTGAGCCCGCCGTAGAAAGGCGGACGCTATGGTCGAATATTTCAAGACGATCGCCGGACGTGTCGTTGCGGTCAAGGAGTTTGAGGACGGTTGCTGGATCAACATTGTACGCCCCTCGTCCGAAGAACTGAACCAGATCTTTGCTCAGACCGGTGCGGAAGAGGATTTTATCCGCGCTGCGCTTGACCCGGAGGAAAGCTCCCGTGTCGAGATTGAGGAAGATCAGGTGCTCATGATTGTGGACATCCCGACGGTCGAGAAAGAACGTGAAAACGAAGAGGGCGCCCAGATTTTCGGCACCCTGCCAATGGGCATCATCATCCTGCCGAACGCGGTCATCACCGTGTGCCTGCAGGATACGGTGGTGCTGCGCTCCATCGCGGAGGGCGCGATTAAAGATATCCATACTTCCCTCAAAACGCGGTTTGTATTTCAGATCCTCCTGCGCGTGGCAGGGCGCTTCCTGAAAAACCTGCGCCTGATCGAACGCGACTTTACCAAAATTGAGCGCCGGTTGTATGATTCTCTCAAAAACGAGGAACTCATCCAGCTGCTTGGCCTGAGCAAATCGCTCGTTTATTTTTCCGCATCGCTCAAAGGCAACGAAGTCACCATGGAAAAGGTGCTTCGTGGGCGCGTGCTCAAGCTGTACGAGGACGACCGCGACATCCTGGAGGACGCCCTGATTGAAATCCGCCAGGCTATTGAAATGTCCAACATTTACTCCAGCATTCTGGCCGGCACCATGGACGCTTATGCATCCGTGGTCTCCAATAATCTGAACATCATCATGAAGGTGCTGACCGTCATCACCATCATCATGACCATTCCGAATATTATCTTTGGCTTCTACGGGATGAACATTGAGGGCAGCGGACTGCCCATGGCCATGTTCTGGTGGGTGCCCGTGCTGCTTGCCGGGGTCGGTATGACCGCCGCGTGGCTGTACCTCAAAAAGAACAACCTGAACTGAAAACGCAAGACGCTGGCTTTGTGCCGGCGTTTTTTTGTGCCCAAAGCCATCAGCCCTCTACGAGCATGAATGAAGCCGCCAAATTAAAATCTGACGGCTTTTTGTTCGTATGGCATCTGCATGATGTAGTATCCCCTTTTATGGCAGCAAAACAAAACAATCAACAGGCATTCTGGGTTTTCATGTAGCAGCCATATTATCCGTCCAACAGTTCTGTCAAACTCATGACGCATCCTGATGGTTCTCCATGCGCAGGATGCCCGGCACAGCGGCAAGCTCCTGCAAAAACTCATGCTGCGCCTTTTCAAAATCCTTATTTGGGAAGTTAGCGCGGAAGCTGACCAGATATGTATTATGCTGCGTCCGGCCGAAAGAAAGGTTGAGCAGCGTGATAAAAAGATGATCGGCCTGCCGGTTGAGTTCAACCATCACATCCCCCATGGTTTCGCATTCCAGCTGGATTTCCATCTCCGGGCGATGTCTTGTACGCAGGCGCTGCTGGATGCCGTCAAAGGCGACAAGCACAATGAGAGACATGACCGTGGCGATAAAAGCCAGCGCGTAATATCCCATGCCGGTGGCAAGCCCCACGCAGGCCGCCATCCAGACGCTGGCGGCGGTTGTAAGGCCGCGCACGCTGAACCCTTCCCGAAGGATTGCCCCCGCGCCCAGAAAGCCGATGCCGTTGATGACCTGCGC
Source organism: uncultured Butyricicoccus sp. (assembly GCA_900547195.1). Lineage (GTDB taxonomy): Bacteria > Bacillota > Clostridia > Oscillospirales > Butyricicoccaceae > Butyricicoccus_B. The sequence goes on along the minus strand of URFQ01000004.1, from coordinate 21,090 downwards.
GCCCAAGCGCGCAGGGTCGGACGGTGTAGCGCCATATACGCTCACGGTCTGATAGTACATGATACAGCTGGTGATCATGACCACGCAGGAGCCAAACGCCACCAGGGTATGCGTCCGAACCCCGGCGGGATGCGAGGATCGCGCACGCTGTATGCCGAGGGCAAAGCCAACGCCCGCAGACGCAAGCAACCGCAAAATGATTTCTACAACTGTGATTTTTCCCATGCGCCTTATACCTCCGTTTTGAAAATAGGAAGCCGCGCCCCGGCTGTGCGAGACGCGGACCTCGGTAGAGAAAAAAGAGAAAAGATTAGGGGCCTGGCTATTACGGCCGAATAGCCGCGACGGCGTCCCGGCCGTTGATCCGATCCAAAAAATCGACTACGCCCGCAATATTTTCGATCACGCAGTCGGGCTTCCATTTTTCATCCACACCAACGTCCTTTTGTGCGGAGAGGAACGAACGAATCTGTACCGCTGCGCCGAAGTTTTGCTGTTTTGCGCCGATCACATCCCGGGAGAGCGTGTCTCCGACATAGATGCAGTTTTCCGGAGCGGATTGAATCTGCCGCAAGGCGATCTGGAAAATAGACGGATGCGGTTTGCGGTATCCGGTCACGCTGGAAAGCGTCACATCCTGAAAATACTCCCGGATGCCGTAGGCTTCGAGCACGTCGAATACGGAATACAGCGATGCGGTATTCGAGATCACACCCAGCTTATAGCCGCGCTGCCGCAGCGTATCCAGCGTCGGTTTCACGTCCGGCCGAAGCTCGCGGTGGTAGTAGGTGATTTCCCATTGTCCGGCGAGTTCCTCCGCGATCTCGGCGACCTTTGCCGAATCCAAGCCGAAATCACGCAGGTAATATTCCGGCCAGATTTCCTCCGGCTTTTTTTCGAGCGCGCGGCTTTCGCTCCATGTTTTATAACGCGCAACGCCCGCATTGATCACGTTCCAAAATGTCACAGCGTTGCATCCGGGATATAATCCATGCTGTTGGAGCGTTTCGATCAGCTTTTGTGTGACAGACGCGGTCGTTTCATTATTGTACCAGATATCCTCGAGCGTGCCTCCCATATCGAACAGTACGGTGTCGATCAAGCTGTATCTCCTCCTTTGTGTTGGTTTTTTTACAGGCTGAGCGAAGCCCACACGACATTGTGATCGCTCAGTTCTTTTTGCCGCAGACCGGCGAGCGCGCCCGCGGCGGGTGCAAACCCGCAGTCCGCCGTCAGGGTGGATACGATGCGGCTATTCTGCACCGAAAAACCGCGCGGCAGGATCCAGTCCAGACAGAGCGCAAGATATCCGCCCTGCGGCAGCGGTTTGCGCCGCGTCATACCGTCGCCGGAAACCGCTGTATAGCCGCGCGCAGCGCAGGCAGTCATCAACGGCTCATAGCGTCCGATCTGGGCGATCCGCGCCTCCAGCAGTGCAGGGTCGTCCGCCAGACGGCTGATCTCGACCACGTTGCGGCCGTCAAAGGTGTTTGTGTTCAAGTCTCCGCCGACGATGACCGGAATGTCCGGAAACACGCGGTCGGCTTCATCCAGCACGGCCTGCATCTGACGCTGCCGTCCGGCGCCGTCCGTGCGGTTTTCCAGATGGGTCGAGACCACGCCCACGGCCTGCCCGCAGATATCGAGTTTGGCGAACACCGCGCATCGGCCGCCGATGCGTTTCTGCCGGTCGAAAAACCAGTTGTATTCTTCGGGAAGACGCAAGACCTCAGCCCATAGAATCGGCCAAAGGGAAAAGATCGCGTTGCCGTGCCGTCCGCAGTCCGGGTCGTTTAATTCAATGAATTCCAGCCCGAACACATAGTCCATATGCAGCGCTTCGGCCACTTCGCGCGCAACGTCGCGCCTTCCGGAACGGCTGCACCCGTCGTCCAGCTCGTTTGCGAGGATGAGGTCAAACGGCTGAAGCTGGGGGCAGAGCCGCAGGTATTCCAGAGAAGCGTCCAATGTGACGCCGCGCTCCATGTTGAACACCAGCGGATGCACTTTTGCGCCGGCCGGCGGCGTGTCGCTCAAACGGTGCACCTCCGCCTCGGAGAACGCGGGGATCGCTTCCATGATCCGGCTCTGCGGCTCGGTTTCCAGCCGCTCCGCCTGCGCACGCAGAAAGTCGGGGCTTGTTCGCGTCATAGCGGGCCTCCTTTTGCGCGGTGCAGGCGGTAATATACCATCCACGAAATCAGGTTGCCGACCGCGACCGGCATCAGGCCGTACAGTGAGACGACCGCCAGCATCGTGCCGCGCACAGCGGGATCCAACTGGAATGCCGCCGCATAAAACGCCAGCAGAATGACGGCCAACCCGATAAAGCTGTACGGAACAATGCGCTTATCCCGCAGCAGGAATAGCAGGCAGCAGACCGTTGTACCCAGCAGCGAGATGACCATGCAGTGTACCGTCGTGGTGACGGCGTTGTCTCCAAACTGTACGTGCAGGGCCAACGGTTCGGTGAGCAGCGCATACAGCGCGCCGAAAATGCCCATATACATCAGCGATACGAAAAAGCAGGTCATCACGATAGGGCTTTTGCGTTTGCCCTCCGGAGTTACAAAAAGTGCCATGTAAATTCTCCTGTTCCTACGATCCGCCTCGCTCCCGCGCGGCTGTGCCGCGCGGGAACGTTTCAGATGAGGCAGATGATTTGAGAGTAAAGAAGGAATGGTGTTGTTAACCGAGCAGCGTCCAAAAATCACGGACGATGTTGATGTTCTCATAGATTGCATTCGGGTCAAACGAAGAGACGTTCAGCGTATCATACGGGGTGGAGCCCTCTGCGGGTTCGATGTCGTCGCGCACCGGCCAGCCGCCCAGCGTGTTGAAGGGATCATAGCCGGAGGTATCGCCGTCTATGCCGCCCATCATGAAGCGGATGAGGAGCTTGGCTGCATTCGGATGCTCGCAGCCTTCGACGACATAGAGGGTATTGATGGCCGGGATACCGGTCGTGGGTTCGAGGTTGATGGGCTTCAGGCACCAGTCGTTGTCCGCGTTCTTGCGCAGCTTGGAGGATGCGCAGAAACCGATCGGCGGGTTAGTCTGCCCCTTGCTGCCGACAGACTCGGCGATTTCGTCCGAAGAGGAAGTGAAGATTGGCGCGTTGTCATGCAGGCGCTTGAGGAATTCATAGCCGGCGTTCTCGCAGCCATCGGAAAGCACAAGATCTTCGCCCTTCAGCTCCTTATAGGCTGCGGCAAGCTGGTCAGGCACATCGCCGACGCAAAAGCCGGTGATCCAGGAACCCCAGGATACATTATCCAGCGGGTTCTGCATCATGACGCGGCCCTTCCACTCGGGTTCAGTGACCTCCCAGATGTTGCTAACCGGCGCGCCGTCCGGGTTTGCTTCCTCGTTGTAAAACAACTGGGTCAGCTCGATGTACAGCGGCGTCTGGGTCTTGGTGTAGTCCGGATTGATGTGGCTGAAAATATCAGCGGGCTGGTAGTTGTAAAATTTGCCGTTCATAATGTACTCGTTGTACATGGAACCGTCCTGATCCTTGATGTGGACAACGTCCGCCACATGCTGGCCGGCGTCGTATTCACGGGTCACCTTTTCGAGCAGCTCGTTGGTGGAGATGTCGAACGGCTCGCATTCAACGCCCGGGTATTTTTTCATAAAGGCTTCCGCAACCTTGGTGCAGCGCGAAGAGATCGAATAGAAGGTGACCTTGCCCTCTTGTTTGGCGAGCTCATAGAGTTCCTCGTCGGTCTCGTCGGTGTTAAAAATACCGGAGCTTTTCTCCCAGTCGGTCAGCTCCTTGCTGCCCGACGCAGCCGCCCGATTGGGGTCCACACCAGCCGATGCTCCGCCCGCGTCCTTATCCGCCGTTTTGGAGCCGCACGCGGTCAAGGACAGAGTCATCGTCGCTGCGAGCATCCCCGCAAACAATCTCTTGTGCTGTAACATTCTTTTTTCCTCCTTCAGTTTTTTTCGGGTCAAACCGAATATTTGATGAGTTTTTCCGACTTCTTGTCGAACACGTTGATCTTATCGGGATCAATGGACAGATAGACCGTCTGATCCGGATTGTAGTGGGTGATGCCGAGTGCCTTGACGACCATGCGCACCTTGCCGACGCGGACGGTGACAAGCGTTTCCGAGCCGGCGGGCATGGAGGTGTAGATATGCGCCTCAATATCCGAGGGGGACAGCCGCGCGGTGTTGATCGCGACCTGCTCGGGGCGAATGCCGAGCACGGCGTCGAACGTGCCGGCCTGGGGGCCGGCGGGCGTCATTTGCTTTGCGGGGAACCGCATTTTGCCAAGCGCGCCGCCCACTTCCATACCGTCCGCGGACACAGTCGCGGTAACGTCCACGAAATTGATGCGCGGGTTGCCAATAAAGTCTGCTACATACAGATTGGCGGGGTTGTTGTACAGTTCAAGCGGCGGGGCGACCTGGATGATGACGCCTTCCTTGAAGATCGCAATCTTGGTAGACATGGTGAGCGCCTCGACCTGATCGTGCGTTACATAGATCATGGTCGTGCCGGTCTCGGTATGCAGGCGCTTGAGCTCGCTGCGCATGTCCACGCGGAGCTTGGCGTCCAGATTGGACAGCGGCTCGTCGAGCAGCAGCAGGCGCGGTTCGGAAGCGATGGCGCGGGCAATGGCAACGCGCTGCTGCTGGCCGCCGGACAACTCGGACGGATAGCGGTCAATGTACTGGCTGATTTGCATGCGCTCAAGCGAATCGGTCACGCGGCGTTCGACCTCCTCCTTGGGCAGCTTCTTGATGTTGAGGCCAAAGGCAATGTTATCGCGCACGGTCATATGCGGCCACAGCGCATAGGACTGGAACACAAGGTTCAGGCCACGCTCGCTCGGGGGCGCAAAGTGCGCTTCCGCCGCGTTGACAATCTCTTTTCCGTCCATATGGATGGTGCCGTTCTGCGGCTTTTCCAGTCCGGAGACCACGCGCAGCGTCGTCGTTTTGCCGCAGCCGGACGGCCCGAGCAGGGTCATGAAGTCCCCGTCCTCGATGGTGAGGTTGACGTCCTTCAGGATATGGTTTTTGCCGTAAAATTTGTCGATATGCTTTAATTCAATCTTACTCATTCCAGAAACTCCTTTTCAAAGATAGCATCTTGGGTCCTGCCCGAGCAGGCTCCCGCTGTTTAGCCGCCCATGCTCTTCGCCAGATCGGCGTCGCCGAAGATGTTTGCCAGCGCGTATACCAGAAATACGATGGAGAACATCACGATCGCAACGCAGTTTGAAGCCTGCGGCGAGTTGCCGTTCTGATACTGGAATGCAAGATAAGGGAGCGTGGTCGTTTTCGGCGTCATGATCAGGATGATGAGGTCGAGTTCCTTCATGATGGATACAAAGATCAGCATAAAGCCGGAAATGAAGCCGCCCTTAGACAGCGGAAATACGATGCGGACAAACCGCTTGAAAAAGCCTGCGCCCGCGATCTCGGCCGCCTCCTCCAACTCGCCGCCGATCTGCAGCATGTTGGATGTGCCGGCGCGCGCGGCGAATGGCAGATGCTTGACGACAGAAGTCAGGGTCAGCAGCGCGAAGGTACCGTACAGGGACGGGATCAGCTCAAACCCGAACACAGTCTGGGGCTTGGAGAACATGGAAAGGAAAATGCCGCCGAACGCGATGGACGGGATCAGGTACGGGATAAACACCAGCTGCTCGACGATCTTGCCGTGCAGCTTGCCGCGGCCTTTCGCGCAGATATAACCGGCGATCTGGCCGAAGATGGTGCCGAATACGCCGTTTACAAAGGTCAGCTTGAGGGAGTTGATCAGCGCGGCGCGGAAGTTAGCATTCTTGAAGATGCCTGGCAGGCCTTCCATGATGGTCGGGATCGGGTCGCCGATCCAGTAATGAAGGGTAAGGTTGGACAACGAGTAGTCGCCTTCCTTCAGCATAAACGACTCGAGAATCAGGATCAGGATCGGGGTGATGATGCCGATGACGAAAAACGCAATCAACAGGAGCGTGATGACCGGCTTGTGCGCGCCGAGACGGATTGGCGTCGAGCGGCCGCCCTTGCCGCCGATGGTCGCGTAGGATTTGCGCGAGCCAATCAGCTTCTGGTTGATGAAGACGGATAGGGAGGCGATTGCGATCATGATGAGCGCCATCGCGAACGCAGTCGAGGTGTTCTGGGATTTGCTGTTCATATACAGCTGGCTGGACAGCGTCACAAAATTGACCTTGGAACCCAAATAATTGATGACGCCGAAGGTGCCGATCGCCTTGGAGAACGTCAGGATGACGGCGGACAGCATGGCCGGCAACACCAGCGGGAAGGTGATCTTGCGCAGGATGGTCGCCTTCCCGGCGCCCTGAATCTCGCCCATCTCCTCCAGCTCGGAATTGATGGAGTTGAGCGCCGAGGAAACCAGCAGATAGGCGTATGCGTAATAATGGAGCGATAGCACCGCGATAATCGCGACCGGGCCGTAAGCCAGCCAGTCGGGCACGTGGATGCCGAGGCTTGCCAGAAAACCGGGCGCGCCGCCGATACGCGGCGTCTTGAACATGGTGAGCCACGCCTGCGACTTGCACCAGCTGGGAATCATGTACGGAATGATGACCGCCAGCGAGAAAAACGGCTTGAACGGCAGGTCGGTGCGGACCATCAGCCACGCCAGCACCGAACCGAGCAGGATCGCGCAGACCGAAACGCAGAAGCCGATCAGCAGCGAATGGAGCAGCGGCTCGACCAGCAGCTTATAGGTCAGGTTGGAACCCAGCAGGCGCTGCCAGTAGTAAAGCGTGAAATCGCCGGCGGAACCGCCCGCCTGCCGCGCGTCGCGCTGGGCGAGCGTAAACGAGGTGGAGATCATATCCAGCAGCGGGAGCACGATCAGATAGGTCAGCAGCACGATTGCAATCAGCACAATCACGTTATAAGGATTGGTGACCACGGCTTTGATCTGATTCTTCAGCCGCCGGGACTTGGAGTAATTTTCATCCTTTGGTTTCATCGTTTTCGATTCCCTCCTTCAATTTATGCGCATCCAGAACCGCTGTCAGTTCAGGCAATTCGTGGATGAGTACATCCGGTTTATAGCCCATGCCCAGGTATTTTTCATCCTTATGGTATATCCTGGGATTCTCAATCTGGATCATCATCGGCCAGCCGGCATTCCGCACTCCGCGCACGTCCCTTGAAATCGTGTCGCCGACATAGCAGGCTTCGCCTTTGCAAATCCCCATGTCGCGCAGCGCGATGTCGAAGATCTCCGGACGCGGCTTGCGGATGCCGCAAACGCTGCTCAGTGTGAGCGTTTCGAAATACTGGTCAATCCCGTATTCCCGCAGGATGCGGGGGACAAAGAAACGGCTCATGATATTGGAGATTACGCCGAGCCGGTAGCCCCGGCTCTTCAGCGCTTTCAGGGTCTCCTCCAGCCCGGGACGCCTGACAATCTGCTTTCGGAAGCGGTCGAACATATAGCTGAGATCTTCCCCGAGCCCCTCGAGCTGGCCTGCCGGGATGTTGAAATCCCGCAGCATATAATCTTTCCAGATGAGATCATTCGGCAGCTCGATCAGCTGCTCTTCCGTGAACTTCTTATAAGCTTTCGCGCCGCTGTTCACATGCGCCAGAAGCGCCTCCGGTGTTTCCTCTGTGAAAATATGATGCTTTTCCAGATAATCAAACAGTTGGCGCGCATAGGCTGCATCGCACGCAGGTGTTGCGTCCTGCGTATGCACCGTGCCGCCAATATCGAAGAAAACTGCTCGGATCATGGTATTCCCCCTTCGCTGCCGCCAAATGTCCAGACATGTATTTTTTCGCAAACGTTTTCGCTTGTTGAGTGAATTCTATCATTTCATTCGTGATATGTCAACATAAAACACCATAGTTTTACCATTTACATAAAGTTTAGCGGTGCTTTTTTGGGGAATATTCACAATTGATTCTTTTGGACGGTAGTGTTATTCTTGAAGTATCGTAAACGATTACGAAATAAATTTTGAAAGGAACTGCCCATGAAATACGACCTTATGCTGATAGGCCCCGCCACAAGAGACCTGAATATTGATTATACTGGAAATGAAGTTCACGAGATTGGCGGCGCAGTCTTCTTCGGTGTCGCGGCCGCAAAGATTGCGCATGCAAACGTTTTTGCATCAGTCAAGATACATCCGGACGATGCCGACATTATTGAAGCACTGAAGCTCCCCGCAGAAAGCGTCGCGCTTCTGTCCTCAAGCGCAACCACGCTCATGCAAAACACCTATTTCACCGCCGATCGGGAACGCCGCGAGGTAGAATGTCTGGCGCAGTCCGACCCCATCACCTTGGACGAGATCCCCCACGTGGACTGCGGCCTGTACCATCTCGCCGGCCTGCTGTACGGCGATTTCCCGAACGAACTTATCGTGGAGCTGTCCAAGCGCGGCAAGGTCTCCGCGGATATCCAGGGTTTCCTGCGGTACAACGAAGGCGGCAAAATGAATTTTCACGACTGGTCTGACAAACATGAATATCTTCGCTACTTCGATTTCCTCAAAACCGACGCTGCGGAGGCTGAGATCCTGACCGGCATCAGCGACCGCCGCGCCGCCGCGAAAATGCTGTATGAGTGGGGCGCAAAGGAGATCATGGTCTCTCACAACAGCGAGATGCTGGTCTATGACGGCGCGGAATACTATACCTGCCCGGTTAAAGCGCGCAACCTGTCCGGCCGCACCGGCCGCGGCGACACGACCTTTGGCGCATATCTGGCGAAGCGCATGACCGGCGCTTCCATTGCGGATGCCCTGTTGTTCGCCACCGCCGCCGTTTCCCGCAAGATGGAATCTCCCGGCCCAATAACCGGCACAGAAGCCGATGTTTACGACTATATCCATACCTTTTACCGCGAATAATCTTGTTTCCTCACCAGCAATGCGCTATAATGATATCAACCAGTGGTCTTCCGGCGGCGTATCCCGGAAATCGCACAGATCAACACCAGTATGAGAGGGGCTGAAACGGCCATGCGGCGAGTCACCATTAAAGATATTGCACAAATTGCCGGGGTCTCCTATGCGACGGTTTCCCGCGCGCTCAGCGGCTCGCCTGAGATCAGCGAGCAAACTCGTTCGCGGATTCTCGATATCTGCCGCAAAGAAGGATATCGCGCCAATGTTCTGGCACGCAGCCTCATCCGCAGCAAAACCAACGTTCTTGGTCTGATCATCCCGGATGTAACCAATCCGTTTTATTCGGAACTTTCGCTCGGGATTGAAACGTATGCCCGCAGTCTGGGATATAATGTCATGTTGTGCAACAGCCTGCGAAACGACGATACCACGGCGCAGCTGTTCGACTTTTTGATCGGCCATCAGGTGGACGGCATCATCCTTGCCAATTCGTACAGCGAAGCAAAAAACTGGGTACACAAGTATTCCAGTGCCATTCCCATCGTTCTGCTCAGCGACGCGATCGACGACAGCGAGGGCGGCGGCATCAACGCGGTCAGCGTAGACAATCTGGAGGGCGGACGGCTCGCCGCCGAGTATCTGTATGCCCTCGGCCACAGAAAGATCCTGTATTTCGGTTTCCGCCCGTCCAGCGTCACGCATCAGATGCGCTTTCGCGGTTTCTGTAAGGCGCTCGACTCGTTCGGCATCGTGCCCGAGATCATCGAAAACCCCGCGGATTCTTCTTCTATCGCCAACGGCTATGCGCTGGGAAAAACGTTGTTTCAAAGGGGCTTCGACGGCACTGCGATCTTTGCGGCAGCCGATTCGCTTGCGCTCGGCGTTCTGCAGGCGGCCGATGAATTCGGCGTCGCCGTACCCGAGGATATATCTTTGTTTGGATTCGACAATATCATCTACTCCTCGCTTCCCAAGATTATGCTGTCCACGATCGATCAGCGCAAACAGCTGCTGGCAGAGGCAGCGGTCAACATCCTGATGGAGATCCTGAACCATCCCGAACGGGACGAGTTCACCCATCGCCTGATTCGCCCCACGCTGGTCATACGCCGGTCTTGCCGTGCGCTTGAATAACATTCACGGGATGGAGCGCGGCCCCCGAACTCTGCGTTCCATCCAATGCCGTCAGTTTTGGCGGCATTTTTCATAGAACACCAGGAGGTGTATTATGTACAAAATTGAAACCCATCTCCATACCACCTATATTTCACACTGCGGCTGGCTGGGCGCACAGGCTCTGATGAAAGCCTACTCCGCCGCCGGATATGCCGCCATCTGCGTGACCGACCACTATAACCGTGAGTGCTTCGACTACGCCGACATTGATCTCACCGCGCCGGGAAGCAAGACCGACGCGTTCCTCCTCGGATTCCGCCGCCTCCAGCGGGAAGCGAAAAAATACGGCATCCTTGTCTATGAAGGCGCGGAGCTTCGTTTTGATGGCTCGGACAACGATTACCTGCTCTACGGGTTCCATCACGAGCTGCTGGCCGATCCTGAGAAGACCATGAGCGGGGGGCTGGCCGCCTTTGTGCCGAAATACCGCGCAGACGGCGCGCTGCTTGTACAGGCGCATCCATTCCGAAAGAACTGCATGCCCGCCCCAGCGGAATACCTCGACGGGGTCGAAGTCCTGAATTGCAACCCGCGCCATGACAGCCGCAACGATCTTGCGCTTGCCTACGCGAAGGAGCACGGCCTGCTCATGACAGCCGGTTCGGACTGCCACCGCCCGGGAGACGAGGGCACTTCGGGGATTCTGAGCGAAACGCTTCCGGCGGATAGCTTCGAATTTGCCGCGCTGCTGCGCTCAGGCAAATATACGCTGATCGAACGCAAGGACGATCACGACGAAGTATAAGCAAAGAAAGAGGACGCGCACTGCGCCCTCTTTCTTTGCTTATACAGCAATGCCCCCGGCGGCTGCCAGGGGCATTTTGTGTTATGCCGCGATATTCATCAGGATCACAGAAACTTCCGCGCGGGTTGCGGTGCCTGTGGGAGAGAATACCTGTCCATTGCCCTGCATCAGGCCTGCCTTGACGCAGTATGCCACGCCGCCGGCCGCCCACGAAGAGATGCTGCCGCGGTCTGTAAAGCTTTGAACCGCAGATGCATCCGCAGACGTATCCTTGCCATTCAGCTTTGCATAGCGGGTGAGCAGCGATGCCAGCTCCTGGCGGGAAACTGCCGCGTCAGGATTGAACTTGCCGCCGCCTACGCCGACCATCACGCCGTTCTGATTCGCCCAGGCGATCGCCGCGCGCGCCTGATGGGTTACCGGCACATCGCTGAAGTCAGCAAACTCCACGTCCGGCTGCCCTGCCAGATTGTACAGCGTAGACGCAACTTCAGCACGGGTCAGCGCCTCGTTCGGGCCGAATTCATAGGGCTTCTCGCCGCCGAGCAGCTGGTTGTCGGTTACGAACTTGGCTGCGTCGTAATACCACGCGCCCTCGGCAACATCCGTGTAATCGGTGACCTTCTTGCCTTCCTTCAGGGTGTTCCGAATCTCGTAGCTGTCCACCGCCTTGAAGCTGCTCCAATTGTCCGGATCCTGCTTCTGGTAGGCAGTGCCCTTGATCGAATCCGCGCTGAATTCGAGGATGGAGAATATCTGCTGATCCTCTGCGTCCACATAAAAATCCGTGGTATAGTCCGAACGCGCCGGGATATATTCGTAGAACTTATTTCCCACAGTGCCGCCGGTGATGTAGGTGGTGCCGTCGCCGGTGTTCACCTTGATATCGTTCTTTGCCGTCGAACGGATATAGATATGGTCGTGGCCGTTCAGGAACAGGTCGACGTTCATTGCATCCAGGGAGTATTCGGTATCGTTGATGTAGTAATCGCGTACATCCAGCGGATCATGGTTAGAAGTGTACGGGCCTGCGTGTGTCATCACGATGCGCCACTTCTTATCGGAAGCGTCCAGTACGCTCTTGCACCACTGCAGCTCCTTCTTCATGATTTCCGCCTTCTGGTCAGCCGGGGTAACCTCGCCGTTCAGGACGACAAAAATCGCGTCGCCGTATTCAAAATAGCCCATCGTGCGGTCAAACTGCGGATATCCGGTGTTCGCGCCGGACATGTTAAAGCGCTGTGCGAAGGAGATGAAGTTCCAGTCGCCCTTCATTTCGTGGTTGCCCGCCACAGTCACGGTCGGGTATTTTGCATAGTAATCGCCCATGACCTCGAAGCACGCCTCCCACTCGGTGGATTTATAGCCGTTCTGGGTCGTATCGCCCGCGGAGATCATCAGGTCGGGGTTCGGGCACACCTTCAGGGCTTCGTCGATGCTGTGCTTGAAGCTCATGTAGTTCTCCACAGATTCGGACTGCGGGTCGGAATAGAAGATAACCGTGAAGCTCTTGTCGGCAGCGGACTTGGGCGCGGTAAAGCTGTGCTCTTCGCTCATAAATTCGCCGCCGTCGCCTACGCGGTATACATACTGCGCAGAAGGCTCAAGGCCGTCAATTTCCACGCGGTGCGCGGCTTTTTCCTTATAGCCCGCAGTAACTGCCTCGACATAATAGGAGCCGCTCTTGGTCTGCCACTGGCTTGCACCCGCCTTTTTATACTGGATAACGCTTTTGGTCACGCGGGGATCGGTCAGCCAGTTGAAACGCAGGCCGCCCTGCTTGGTATCCGGGGTCATGGTAATCTGGATCGGGGTGCCGTCCACCTTGCCGTCATCCACGTTCAGCACGATCGGTGCGGAATTGTCATATGGCTTGGTCAGGGTCTCCTTGTCGGTCCGCACCGAGATGTAGTAGAACAGGTCGCCCGCCTTGCCGGTGGGGATGGAGGCCTTGTAAACGTCGCCGGACTTGGTCATCGGAACCGCAGTGGTGACCGCATCGGGAGCTTCCCCGTAATACAGGGTAACACTGCCGACCTTGGCGGCGGAAACAATGCGCGCATCAATCGAAGCAGGGGAACCCATCGCCACGGTATTTACCGCGCGGGAGACGATATGGGTGCCGGAGACAGTATAATCCACCGGCGCAAACATGGAGGACTTGAAGCCGCACAGCACCGGCTGCTTGGTTGCGCTGTTCCAATCCCAAACGTTGGAGAAATCCCAGCCCAGTTTTTCATAGGTGGACTTGTCCTGCAAGGTAGCTGCGGAGACGTCCTCCCATTTGATCGGCTGCTCAGTCGGCTCGTTGCCTTCGAGGGCGGTACCCTCCCATGCAATGTTCCCGGTGATGTTGGTCGCCGCCTCGTCGTCCAGCTGGCCCACGATCTTATCGGTATCCAGTACGCCCTTGATCAGGCTCTGCGCGGAAACGCTGTTTTTGAGCGTCTCGCCTGCGTTGAACGAACCGGCAATGCCGCCCGCGTGGCCCACTGTGCCGCTCTGCGCCGTGGTCACGACTGTACCGGCTGCAAAGCAGTTGGCCAGATAGCCGCCGCCGTCCTGGATACCGGCGACGCCGCCTGCGTCGTAGGGCGCGGAAATGTCGGCGTCTACATAGCAATTCTCCACATGGCCGACGATCGGGCCTTCGCCCTCTTTCAGCTTACCGCAGATACCGCCCGCGGTATGTGAGTTGGACAGGTCAAGGCACTTAACTTCGCCGGTGACGACGCAACCGGTGATCGTGCCGTAGTTGACGCCCGCCAGAGCGCCGACGTTCTGCTGGCCGGTAACGTAGCAGTCCAGCAGAGCGACATTTTTGATATACGCCGGATCGTCCTGATTGCCCACGTAACCGAACAGGCCGGCATATTTTTTCTCATACTCTACGCGGAGGTTGGAGATCGAATGGAACTGCCCGTCAAAGGTGCCGATATATCCCTCGTCTTTCTTGGATGCAATCGGCTTGAAGCCCTTGACGCCGGCCATATCAATGTCCGCCGTCAATACATAGTGGCCGTCGCGCGGCGCGCCGTCTTTCCATGTGCCGGACAGATACAGCAAATGATCCGGCGACGAGATCTCGTAGCAGCCAGTGGCCTTATTGTAAGGCGGCGGAGAGCCCTTGACCCCATCATCGTCTGCCGCGCCCGCTGAAAACAGAGATGTTGCCATCGTCATTGCCAACAGCAGACTCATCATTCTTCGTCTCATGTAAAATACCTCCTCTTTCGATCATTTCTATCGTTGCCGCAGCCTTTATCCGGCCGGATCGGAGCCAAACTGCGCAAAACCCTTGCGCAGATATTTCGCGAAGTTCCGAGCCACGCCAATACTCTGAATTTTTGCGCAGAAAGGCCCTATAACAATGCATTTATGGTGACGTAAACGTTTACGAATAAATTTATTGATATTATACGCTTGTGGTAATAAGATGTCAAGCGAATTTGTGCACAAAATGCGCATCTGCATTTTTAACATTCCGAAGAGAACAGGCGGGTTTTTAACGCTTTGACTGATGCGGTATTGCGGGATGACAATGGTTTACATTGGTGATGATTTGCATTTTTCAACAAATTATTTTGAATATTTTCGTTAGTTACGGAAACTTTTTATGCAACTCCTATAATTCTGTTCCAAGCATTTTGTAAATTGCGTATACGTTTGCGATTGCAATTCCAAACCAAATGCAGTAAAATAATAGCTGTTAGGAAAACAAGAACACAGAGAGGTAATTTATAATGAAAAAGAATTTTTCCCGTTTTTTGTTCCACACCGCAATGTTTGAGCTGAGCTGCGACCCAATGCTTTCCAAGATGTTCCGAAACGATAAGAAAGCATTGTCCAAATAATTAAAACTCTTTTTTGAGTTGCCGTGAAGACTCGATGCTTTGCATCGGGCCTTTTTCTTGTCCAAAAAACCCACTCGCTAGGCGAGTGGGTTTAAAAAACTTATATCGATCATGCAGAAAGAAGAACTCCCTTTGCTTAGAATAGAAGGGCGGTCCGGCAACTGCGCAACAGAAGCAAAGGGAGGCAAAATGGATAAATAACACCAATAGTTTATCCCATACGATGTGAAACTGCACATACCATATGCTGCGGGAAATCCCACTAAAGGTAGCGGCGTCGAGCTTTGTGGGAGAATTTAAATCTGATTACCCGCGAGGTGTATATTACAGAGCGGAAACCCGGCCTACGCTTAATGCGCAGCCGGGTTTTTCGACAGTTTAAAGCGACCAAAATAGTCACTTGAATGGTGACGCGCTACCGAGCAAGCTATGCGTTTGTGAAAACCAATGCTCAAAACAGAAGAGTGGTCTCTATAATCACTGTCTGCTGTTCCCTTGCCGAAACGCCGTCCCGCCCGCAGGCGAGATGAAATTTTCTTTGCTTCCTTTCCTTTATAAAGGAAAGGAAGTCACTTCATGATGTCGTGATCGTGCGCAGCCTTGGCGACAATGCCCGAAAGCGCGAGCAGCGCGATCAGGTTCGGGAAGACCATCAGAGCATTAAACAAATCGGACAGGTTCCAGACGAGTTGTACTTTGAGGAAGGAACCCAGCATAACGCAGGCCACAACGATCAGGGAATAGACCTTGACCGCATTCTTTCCAAAAAGCGCCTTGACGTTCTGCTCACCAAAGAAATACCATCCGATAATGGTCGAGAACGCAAAGAACAGCATGCAGATGGCAACAAAGATATTGCCGAATTTGCCGAATGCTGCTGTGAAAGCCGCTTGCGCGAGCGCGGTGCCCTGCAGTGCGCCTTCCACGCCAGCTTGCAGTTCGCCCGAGGTCAGGATGACCAGCGCGGTCAGAGTCAGGACGATGAACGTATCAATAAACACGCCAATCATCGCAATGACGCCCTGATCCTGCGGCTTTTCGACCTTGGCCAGCGCATGCGCGTGCGGGGTCGAACCCATGCCGGCTTCGTTGGAAAACAGGCCGCGCGCAACGCCGTAACGCATGGCTTCGCGCACGCCGATGCCGACCGCGCCGCCGAGCATCGCCTGCGGGTTGAACGCACAGACAAAGATGGACTTGATCGCCGGGATCAGCGCCGCATGGTTGATGAACAAAATGGCAATGCAGCCTAAAATGTAGAAAGCCGCCATAATCGGTACAACCTTTTCCGTGAAGGAAGCAATCCGCTTTACACCGCCAAGAAAGATGAATGCCGCAATCAGCGCAACGACGATGCCGATCGCCGCTTTCGGCACATGAAACGCGGTGTTGAACGCATCGCTGATCGAGTTGGACTGCACCATGTTGCCGGTAAAGCCCAGTGCAAAGATAATGGCCAGCGAAAAGAAACCGGCCAGGAACTTGCCGAAACCGCCCTGGAAACGTGCCTTGATGTAGTAGATCGGGCCGCCGGTGACGTGTCCGTCTTCGCCGACCGTCTTAAATTTCTGCGCGAGAACCGCCTCGCCATAAATCGTAGACATGCCAAAAAAGGCGGACAGCCACATCCAGAAAATTGCGCCCGGGCCGCCCGAATACAGTGCGGTTGCGCAGCCGGTGATGTTGCCGGTGCCGACCTGCGCCGCGATGGCGGTGGTCAGCGCCTGGAAGGAGGACATGCCCTCGTGGTCGGCTTTCGCGCCGCTGAGCGAGAAATTGCCGAACAAACGGCGCATCCCCTCTCCAAATTTGCGAACCTGCACAAAACGGGTGCGCAACGTGAAGATGATCCCGGTGCCGACCAGCAGGTACAGAAGAATACTGTTCCAGACAATGCCGCTCACCTGATCGACCAGTGTTGCCAGTTGATCCATAAGAAACGTTCCTTTCTTCATCCGCCGACAAAACAAAAAGGCCAAACCATAAAATATGGTTTGACCCCGGATTTCGTAAGAAAAGCAGAAAAAACCGCACAAAGACTCTGCGTGTGCACGCCTTTGTACGTTTTGTCCTCTGTCCTTTTGCCTGAGAGATTCGCGCAGGACGCGCGTTGCACCTTCGGCACCCGATCCGGGATTCTCCAGAGTCACATCCATCCATAGTCCCTGCCCGGGATCCCGGGCGCCTGAGAGTGTTACTCCTTCGGCAGGCCGCAGCCATTTTCCTACGAACTTCGCTTGTCGGTATTCATTTTTCTGTAAAGTACCATAACATACCCAAACGCTGCTGTCAAGACGGTTGTGAACAGTTTGTTAAATGTGCAAGAAAAAGCGCCTGAAACATGGGGGGTTCAGGCGCTTTTTGAAAAATAGCGCGTGCTATTTTCATAAAATCATGTCAAAATATCCACCCAGAGGTCGTTGTAATACTGGTTGATCCCGTCGGGCAGGGACTCGAAAGTATTGGTGCGGTAGGCGGAAACGTCCGGGAAATACAGCGGATCCTCCTGAATTTCCTCTTCCAGCTGCGCATAGACCTCGCGCTGCGGGCTGGAATAGCCGATATATTCCCAGTTCGCCATGGCGGCTTCCGTTGAACACAGGAAATTGATGAACTTCTCGGCGCCCTCCACGTTTTTCGCGTTCTTTGGGATGCACATCGCGTCCACAAACAGGTTGGTGCCCTCCTTTGGGACATAGAACGCCAAATCCTCGTTTTCGTCGATCATCGTGACCGCGTCGCCGTTGTAATAGGGCGCTGCGACAATCTCTTCGCTCGGAAGCTTTTCAAGGATTTGATCCATCCAGATGCCCTGGAAGACCGGCTTGCCGGAAATAATGAGGTCGGCTGCGGCGCGCAGTTCGGCCTTATCGGTTGTGTTCTGCGAGTAGCCTAGGTATATCAGCGCCAGCCCCAGCGCGTCGCGCGGATTGTTGAACATCGCGGTTTGGTTCCTGTATTTGGGATTCCAAAGCAGGTCCCACGAGCCGATGTCTTGCTCATCCACATATTTGGTGTTGTACACCACGCCGACCACGCCCCAGGTGTACGGCACCGAGTATTTCTGTTCCGGGTCAAACGACAGATGGGTGTACCGGCTGTCGATCAGCTTCATGTTCGGGATGTGGTCGTAATTGAGCGGCTGGAGCATATCTTCCTGAATAAAGCGCGAAATTGCGTAATCAGACGGGATAATCACGTCATAGCTCGTGGTCTGAATGCGCGAATACAGATTTTCGTTGGAGTCAAAGGTGTTGTACACCACATCGATGCCGGTTTCGTCCTCAAACCGGCGGATGAGGTCGGTGTCGATGTATTCGCCCCAGTTGTAGACGTTCAGCACATTGGCGCCCGCTCCGCTGCTGCATCCGGGCAGCAGGCCGAAGGAAAGCGCCGTGGCCAGCGCCAAAGCAAGGATGCGTTTCATGCGTCCGCCCCCTTTCTCCGGGCCGCTTCCCGGCGCTTTTCGTCGCGCGCCTGACGCGCGTTGATGACAATCAGCAGCGCCAGCACGAACAGGAACAAGATGGTCGACACTGCGTTGATTTTGGGCGTCATGCGGTGGCGGGTCATCGAGTAGATGACCACCGACAGCGGCTGGCTGGTCGTGCCCGCCGTGAAGTAGGACACCACAAAATCATCGACCGACATCGTGAACGCCATAATCGCGCCCGTGACAATGCCGGGCATGATTTCGGGCAGGATTACCTTGCGCAGCGCCTGATGCGGCGTGGCGCCCAAGTCGAGCGCCGCCTCATACGCATTTTTGTCAAGCTGCCGCAGCTTGGGCATCACGTTCAGAATGACATAGGGGGTGCAGAATGTCACGTGCGCCAGAATCAGCGTCAGATAGCCCTTGTCCAGCCCTACAGCCGCGAACAAAAGCATGAACGTCACCCCCATGATGGTGTCCGAAGAGGACATCGGGATGTTGTTGACCGTCAGGTATGCCGCCCTGGTGCGGCGGCTCATGTTGTGGATGCCGATGGCGGCCACCGTGCCGATGAGCGTCGCGAGCACGGCCGCGATCACGGCGACCAGCAGGGTGACATACAGCGAATGCAGGATGTCCGCGTCCTGGAACAGCTCGGCATACCAGCGGGTGGTAAAGCCGTTCCACAGGCGGCGGGACTTGGAATTGTTGAACGAAAACACCATCAGCACCACAATGGGCGCATAGAGGAACAGGAAAATGAGCAGCAGGTAAAAATCCTTGAGAAATTTTTTCAAAGCAGCAGCCCTCCTTCCTCGGAAGAGCCGTCGTCAAACTTATTCATGACCCACATGCACAGGAAAATGAGCGCCATCATCACGAGCGCAATCGCGGAACCCAGATGCGGGTTGTATGCGCCACCCATGAACTGTAAGTCGATCAGGTCGCCGACGAGCAGGTTTTTCCCGCTGCCGAGCATCTGCGAAATGACGAACGTGGAAACCGACGGCACGAAAACCATCGTGACGCCCGAGATCACGCCCGGCAGGCTGAGCGGGAAAATCACGCGGCGGAACACCAGATGGGTGGGTGCGCCAAGATCCTGCGCGGCCTCAATCAGCTTGCGGTCAAGCTTGATGAGCACCGTGTAGATGGGCAGCACCATAAAGGGCAGGAAATTGTACACCATGCCGAGCACAATCGCGCCTTGCGTGTTGATGAGGGGGATATAGTCCAGAGAGTAGCCAAACCGGTTTTGCATGAGGGAAATCAGGCCAATCGAACGAAAAAACTGATTGAGAAACCCATTGTTCTCCAGAATGGACATCCAGGCATAGGTGCGCAGCAGGAAGTTCATCCACATGGGCAGCATGATGAGCATCATGCACAGGCTTTGCCGACTGGGCGACAGGCGGCTCATCCGGTACGCCATGGGGTAACCGAGCAGCAGGCACACCGCTGTCGATAACAGCGCCAGCCAGAACGAACGCCCGAAGATGGGCAGATAACCGGGCAAATAGGTAAAGTTGTCCAGCGTGAAGCCGCCGTCCAGCCCGGTAAACGCATAGATGGCAACCAGCAGAATGGGCGCGACGATGAATACCGCCATCCACACGCCGTAGGGATAGGCAAATGACTTTTTCAATGGCCCGCCTCCGCGCTTTTATGCATGATGTGGATATCAAACGGCACGACCGAAAGGCCGACCGTCTTGCCGGCCGGCTCAGCCTGCGTGGAATGTACCATGAAGGTGAAATGTTCGGTGCGGATCATCATTTCGTAGTGCACGCCCTTGAACACAATGGATTCGACCACGCCCCGCAGTGGGCTGTCGCCCGGGAAGCCGATGCGCAGGTCCTCGGGGCGGATGACCACATCGACCGGGCAGCCCTGTCTGAAGCCCTTGTCGACGCACTCGAACACCTGGCCGCAGAACTCCACCTTGAAATCGGCGAGCATGACGCCGCCGATGATGTTGGACTCCCCGATGAAGTCCGCGACAAAGGCGTTCTCCGGCTCGTTATAAATATCGGCCGGGCTGCCGACCTGCTGAATGACGCCGTGATTCATAACGACCACGCGGTCGCTCATTGTGAGCGCTTCTTCCTGATCGTGGGTGACATAGATGAACGTGATGCCTGTGGACTGCTGGATGCGCTTGAGCTCGATCTGCATATCCTTGCGCAGTTTGAGGTCCAGCGCGCCGAGCGGCTCGTCGAGGAGCAGCACACGCGGCTCGTTTACCAGCG
This sequence comes from uncultured Butyricicoccus sp., assembly GCA_900547195.1. Classification (GTDB taxonomy): domain Bacteria; phylum Bacillota; class Clostridia; order Oscillospirales; family Butyricicoccaceae; genus Butyricicoccus_B. Next base: position 772 of record URFQ01000004.1, on the reverse strand, counting down.
CGCGGGCGATGGCGACGCGCTGCTTCATGCCGCCGGAGAGCTCTTTGGGGTAGGCCTTGGCGAAGCCCTCCAGATCCACCATCTTCAAATACTTGTGGGCCAGCTCCTCGGCCTCCTCCTTGCTCTTACCCTGGAGCTTGAGCCCAAACTGGACGTTCTTCTCCACGGTGAGCCAGGGAAACAGGGCGTACTGCTGGAACACGATGCCACGGTCGGGGCCGGGACCTGTAACCTCTGCGCCATCTACCAAAACCTTGCCCTCGGTAGGGGTCTCCAGTCCGCCGATAATATTGAGCAAGGTGGACTTACCGCAGCCGGAAGGGCCGACAACACAGATAAACTCATTTTCATGAATATCCATATCCACGCCGTTGAGGGCCACCATCTCACCGTTGCGGCCGTTAAACTTCTTGACGACGTGGTCGATATGTACCTTTACTGCTGAATGGTTTCCTGCCATCCCGTAAACCTCCTCTCAAGGAATTTCACAATCTTTTCAAAGCAGATGCCGATAATACCCAGAAGAATGATTCCCATGAGCATTACGTCCATCTGGTAGTATCCATTGGCCTGCTGAATCATCATGCCGATGCCCTTGTCGCCGCCCACAATCTCAGAGGCCATCAGAGTGGTCATGGAGGTGGACAGGCCCAGCCGGGCCGCGACCAGGATGAAGGGAGTGGAGGCCGGGATGGTAATTTTGAAGAAAATGTCCTTCTGCTTGGCGCCCAGTACACGGGCCGCCTTGATCAGGGTGGTGTCCACTCCCTTG